>JAPKHH010000039.1:0-25350 GCA_026647025.1 Giesbergeria sp. | reverse complement strand
GCGTGCAGCAGAAGGCCGCGCGTGCACCGGCCGCCACGCGCGCCGCCGCGCTGGCAGCGGCATCGGCACCGGCCTTGGCGGCCTGCCAACTACCCGCAGCCAGCGGCGTGCCGTTGTCCATGGAATACAGCCCCAGGCGGGCGACGAAGTTGTCCGGCTCGATGTCGCTGCGCAGGGTGCGCACAGGCCAGACCGAGGGGAAGGGTTGCACCTGGGCATTGGCCGGGTCCAGCGCCAGCCATTGCGCCCACGCCGTCTGCAGAAACTGCAGGTAGCGCGGCGCATGGATGCGTGCGAGCACGGCGCTGCTGTCCTGGTCGGGCGCCAGCAGCGCGTGGCCGCGCTCGGTCAGGCGGGATTCGACGTAGTCGGCGCGCGCCGGTTTTTCGAAGCAGGGCACGCGCTCGCCCCGGAAGAACTCATGCACCGGGGCATGCAGGTGGTGCAGCGGGTTGTGGAAGGTGATCATGCGCCGAGTGTAAAAGCCGGCGCCAACCACTTACGCGATTTCAGCCCAAGGCTGGGGCCGCGCGCCATCTGCAAACAGCGGGTGCGCCTGCGCCTCCTCCAGCGTGAGCACCGGGGTCACGCAGGCATCCATCTGCGCGAAGCGCTCGCTCCACATGGCCAGCGGCTGCGAGGCGACGAGCTGCGCCACCTCGGCGCGCAGGGCTGCGCAGTCGGGCGAGCCCGGCAACTGGCCGCGCTGCCAGTGGCGCTGCACCCAGTCGGGGCGTTCAAAGACGTCGCACGCCGCCTTCCAGAACTTGAACTCCAGCGCACCCACGGCCAGGTGGCGGCCGTCCTGCGTGGCGTAGAGGTTGTAGCAGGGCAGCACGCCGTTGAGCAGATCCTCGCCCGCGCCGGGGCGGCGCCCGAGCAGCGGCGCCAGCATGGCGCCCGTAGCCCGGGGCATGACCAGCTGGGCGTGCAGGCCATGGGCCATGCTCACGTCCAGGTGCCGGCCCTGCCCGGTGCGCTGCATCTCGAATACCGCCGCCAGCACGGCGATGCAGGCCATGGCGCTGCCGCCCGCCAGGTCGCCCCACTGCACGTTGGACAGCGCCAGCTCGCCCGTGGGCGCACGCATCTGGTCCAGCACGCCCGACAGCGCCATGAAGTTGAGGTCGTGCCCCGCCTTCTGCGCCCAGGGGCCGTGCTGGCCGTAGCCGGTGATGGACACCATCACCAGGCGCGGGTTCAGCGCGTGCAGCGTGGCCGCATCCAGCCCCAGGCCCTGCAGCACACCGGGGCGGAAGCTGTCGAGCAGCACGTCGGCCTCCTGCACCCAGGTGCGCAGGCGGTCCAGGTCGGCGCTGCTGCGGAAGTCGATGGTGCGGCAGTCCTTGCCGTGGTTGAGCGCCTCGAACAGCGCCACCAGCGGTCGCGCCGGGTCGCCCTCGGGCGGCTCCACCTTGACGATGGTGGCGCCCAGGTCGGCCAGCAGGCGCGTGGCGAACGGCCCGGGCAGGTTGCGCGTGAGGTCGAGCACGCGCAGGCCGGACAGCAGCGGTGGCAAAGCAGCGGCGCCCATTCAGAGTCCTAACTGTTTGGCGATGATCTCGTTCATGATTTCGTGCGTGCCGCCGCCGATCGAGAGGATGCGGTTGTCGCGGTACAGGCGCTCGACCAGCGACTCACGCATGTAGCCCATGCCGCCAAAGATCTGCACCGCCTCATCCGTGACCATGGTGGACACCGAGGTGGCGAAGTTCTTGGCCATGGAGACCTCGGCGATCGCCGACTCGCCCGCCTGCATGCGCGCGGCGCAGCGGTAGGTGTACTCGCGCGCCACGTTCACCTGCGTGGCCATTTCGGCCAGCTTGTGGCGGATGACCTGGTGCTTGGACAGCGGCTTGCCGAAGGTGGTGCGCTCCTTCACGTAGGCCAGGCATTGCTCCAGCGCGAGCTGCGCCGTCATGTAGGCCATGATGGCCAGGCTCAGGCGCTCGGCCTGGAAGTTGGCCATGATGGTGAAGAAGCCCGAGTTCTCCGGCCCCAGCAGGTTTTCCACCGGCACGCGGCAGTCCTGGAAGAACAGCTCGGCCGTATCGGACGCCCACCAGCCCATCTTCTTGAGATTGCGCCCCACGGTGAAGCCCGGCGTACCCTTCTCGATCAGCAGCAGCGAGACGCCGCCAAAACCCGCCTCACCCGTGCGCACGGCCACTGTGTAGTAGTCGGCCCGCGCGCCCGAGGTGATGAAGGTCTTGGAGCCGTTGACCACATAGTGGTCACCATCGCGCATCGCGCGGGTCTTGAGGTTGGCCACATCCGATCCGCCGCTGGGCTCGGTGATGGCCAGGGCGATGATCTTCTCACCCGCGAGCACCTGCGGCACGATGCGTGCCTTGAGCGCCTCCGAACCCGTGCGCCAGACCGGCGGCAGGCCGATATCCAGCGAGCCCAGGCTGGCGACAAAACCACCCGAGCCGCTGCGCATCAGTTCCTCGCTGGCGGCCACCTTCAGGAACACGTCCTGCTCGCCCGCGCCGCCGAACTCGGTGGGGTGGCCGATGCCCAGCAGGCCCAGGCTGCCGGCCTGCTGGTACACCTCGCGCGGGAAGCCGCCCGCCTCTTCCCATGTGTCGATGTGCGGCTTGACCGCCTCATTGACGAAGCGGCGCATGGTGTCGCGCACCATGCCATGCGTTTCGTTGAAATACGAAACGTACACACTCGAGAGGGCCGGGTCACGCATCTTCAAACCTCGCACCGTCCTGGGCCATCGTGACCACCACGGCGGCCGGTTCAAAGCGCGCACCATGGCGCTGCGCCAGTTCACGGGACCGTTCGACGAAGCGTTGTGCCCCCATGGCGTTGATGAACTGCAGCGCCCCGCCCTGGTGCGGAGCAAAGCCCCAGCCAAAAATCGAACCGATGTTGGCGTCTGCCACCGAGCGCACCACGCGCTCTTCGAAGCAGCGCGCAGCCTCGTTGGCCTGGATGAACATCAGGCGATCCACCAGCTCTTCCTGCGTGGGTTGCTCCGCCCGAGGGGGATACAGCGTGGTCAGCTCGGGCCACAGGCTCTTTTCCTTGCCCTCGTAGTCGTAGAAGCCCTTGCCCGCCTTCTTGCCCAGGCGGCCCAGTTCACCGCCCACGTTGCGCAAGACCGCCTCGCCCGGATGCACGGGATAGGTCTTGCCCTCGGCTTCCAGGTCACGCCGCGTCTGGTCGCTGACATGCAGCGACAGGCCCAGCGAGACCTCGTCCTGCAAGGCCAGCGGGGGCATGGGCATGCCCGCCTTGATGCCTGCCACTTCGATGGAACGCGGGTGCACACCTTCGGCCAGCATGGCCAGACCTTCCATCACGTAGGTGGCAAACACGCGCGAGGTGTAGAAGCCCCGGCTGTCGTTGACCACGATGGGCGTCTTGCCGATCTGCAGCACGTAGTCGAAGCCGCGCGCCAGCGTTTCTTCAGAGGTCTTTTCACCCACGATGATCTCCACCAGGGGCATCTTGTCCACAGGCGAGAAAAAGTGCAGGCCAAGAAAGCTGGCCGAACGGCTGCTGACCTGCGCCAGACCGGTGATGGGCAGCGTGGACGTGTTCGAGGCAAACACGGCATCGGCCGCAATGACCGCCTCCGCCTTGCGCGTGCACTCGGCCTTGATGGCGCGGTCCTCGAACACGGCCTCCACCACCAGGTCGCAGCCCTGCAGGTCTTCGTAGCGTGTGGTGGGCAGAATGCGCGCGAGCAGCGCGTCGCGTTTCTCCTGCGTGGTCCTGCCGCGCGACAGGGCCTTGTCCAGCAGGCCTTGCGCGTAGGCCTTGCCCTTGTCGGCGTTCTCTTGCGTGGTGTCGAGCAGCACCACATCGATGCCCACCTTGGCCGACACGTAGGCAATGCCCGCGCCCATCATGCCCGCGCCCAGGATACCGACCTTTTTCACCTTGCCCTGCGGCTGGTTGGCGGGGCGTGACTGGCCCTTCTTGATGGCACCCAGCTGGTACCACAGCGTGCCGATCATGTTCTTGGACACCTGCGAGACGATGCAGGCCGCAAAGTAGCGCGACTCGACTTGCAGCGCGTTGTCGATGTCGAGCAGGCAGCCCTCGAACAGGCAGCTCATGATGTGCGTGATGGCCGGATAGTTGCCATGGGCCTTGGCGTTGGCCATGGAGGGCGCGATGGCCAGCATCTGCACCACGGACGGGCTCTTGCTGTCGCCGCCGGGGATGCGGAAGCCCTTGGCGTCCCAGGGCTGCACGGGCTTGGGGTTGGCCAGGCACCAGTCACGGGCCTTGTGCAGCAGTTCCTCGCGCGTGGCCGCCAGATCGGTCACGATGCCCAGGCCCTTGGCCTTGGCGGGGCTCAGTTCGGTACCCTGGGTGATGAGTTCAAAGCTCTTCTGGATACCGATCAGGCGCGGCAGGCGCTGCGTGCCACCGGCGCCCGGCAGCAGGCCGAGTTTGACCTCGGGCAGGCCGATCTTGGCCTTGGGGTCATCGATGGCGAAGCGGGCGTGGCAGGCCAGCGCCAGTTCCAGGCCGCCACCCAGTGTGGTGCCATTGAGGGCCGCCACGACGGGCTTGCCGCATTTCTCCATGCGGCGCATCAACGCCTTGAGTTCCTCACCCAGCTGAAAAGCCTGTTCAACGGTCGTGATCTGGTGGAGCTGGTCGATGTCGGCGCCGACGATGAAGCTGGGCTTGCCCGAGGTGAGCACCAGGCCTTTGAGGCCGTCCTCTTTCTCCAGACGCTCCAACAGGGTGGCAAACCCGCCCAGCAGGTCGGGCGTGAGCACATTCATGGCGCGGCCAGGCTGATCGAAAGTAACCAGGCCGATGCCATCGGCATCCACCGTGAAGGTGACGGAATTGTGTTGTGTCATGGTGTGCCTCTGCTCAAACACGTTCAATGATGGTGGCGATGCCCATGCCGCCCCCCACGCACAAGGTGGCCAGGGCCGTGGATTTGCCGGTGCGCTCCAGCTCGTCGAGCGCCGTGCCAAGAATGATGGCGCCCGTGGCGCCCAGGGGGTGGCCCATGGCAATGGCACCGCCATTCACGTTCACGCGGTCCAGCGAGACGCCCAGGTCGCGCGCCGTCTTCATCGGCACGGTGGCGAAGGCCTCGTTGATCTCCCACAGGTCGATGTCCGATGCCACCATGCCCGCCTTGGCCAGCGCCTTGCGGCACGCCGGCGTAGGGCCGGTCAGCATGATGGTGGGCTCGGAACCGATGACGGCGCACATGCGCACCCGCGCACGGGGCTTGAGACCTGCCTTGTCGCCCGCCGCCTTGCTGCCCAGCAGCATCAGCGCCGCACCATCGACGATGCCCGAGGAGTTGCCCGCATGGTGGGCATGGTGGATTTTTTCGACAGTGGTGTATTTGTCCAGCGCCGTCGCGTCGAAGCCCATGGCGCCCATCATCTCGAACGACGGGTTGAGCTTGGCGAGCGATTCGACCGAGGTGCCCGGGCGAACGGTTTCATCGTGGTCCAGCCAGGTCATGCCATTGAGATCTTTCACTGCCACCACCGAGCGTCCAAACCGCCCTTCGGCCTGTGCCTGCGCCGCACGGCGGTGCGACTCGGCCGCAAAAGCATCCAGGTCCCGGCGGCCAAAGCCTTCCAGCGTGGCGATGAGATCGGCGCTGATGCCCTGGGGCACAAAGGCGGTTGCGCTGTTGATGCGTGGGTCCATGACCCAGGCTCCACCGTCACTGCCCATGGCCCAGCGGCTCATGGATTCGACACCTCCCGCAACGACCATGTCCTCCATGCCGGACATGATCTTGGCCGTAGCCAGGTTCACGGCCTCCAGGCCTGAAGCGCAAAAGCGCGAGAGCGTCACGCCGGCCACACTTTGCGCCCAGCCAGCGTCCAGCACGGCGGTGCGGGCGATATCGGCACCCTGCTCTCCTACCGGAGTGACACAGCCAAGGACGACATCGTCCACCAGCGCGGTATCGAGCTGGTTGCGCTGCTGCAAGGCCTGCAGCAGCGTGCGCAGCAGCCACACCGGGGTGGCCTGGTGCAGAGCACCCTCTTTTTTACCCTTGCCGCGCGGGGTACGCACGGCGTCGAAAATATAGGCTTCGGTCATGGAAGCTCCTTCAGTAGTTCAAGTGTTTCCTGTCCGGCATCACAGAAAGCGTGACGCCAGTTCCTTCATGATCTCATTGGTGCCACCATAGATGCGCTGCACACGGGCATCGGCATACAGGCGGGCAATGGGGTATTCCTTCATGTAGCCATAGCCGCCAAAAAGCTGCAGGCATTCATCGATCAGCTTGCACTGGTTGTCGGTAATCCAGTACTTGATGAGCGCTGCGCGGTCCACCCCCAGCTCGCCCTTGAGGTGCGCCACCATGGCCGCATCGACCAGTGCACGCGAAGCCATCAGCAGCGCCTGGCATTCGGCCAGCTTGAAGCGGGTGTTCTGGAACGAGAAGATGGGCTTGCCAAAGGCCTTGCGCTCCTTGGTATAGGCCAGGGTTTCCTGCATGGCCAGCTCCATGGCGGCAATCCCGGCAAACGCCACAATCAGGCGCTCCTGCGGCAGCTCCTGCATGAGCTGCACAAAGCCCTGGCCTTCGTGCCCCCCCAACAGGTTGGTGGCCGGAACAAGCACATCGTCAAAAAACAACTCCGAGGTGTCCTGCGCGTCCATGCCCAGCTTGTCGAGATTGCGGCCGCGGCGGAAGCCCTGCACCTGATCGGTTTCGACCACGAGCAGCGACATGCCCTGTGCACCCTGGTCCTTGTCGGTCTTGCAGACCACGATGACCAGATTGGCAAGTTGCCCATTGGTGATGAAAGTCTTGCTGCCGTTGATGCGGTAGTGCTCACCCTCTTTCATCGCGGTGGTGCGCACCGCCTGCAAATCGGAACCCGTGCCCGGCTCGGTCATGGCAATGGCACCGATCAGCTCACCCGTGGCCAGGCGCGGCAGCCAGCGCTTCTTCTGCTCTTCGGTCCCATGGTGCAGGATGTAGGGCGCCACGATGCCCGAGTGCAGCGAACCACCAAACCCCGACACGTTGGCCGCACCCTGCGCCAGAATCAGTACGGCCTCATGGCCAAAGTCACCGCCCGCGCCGCCGTACTGCTGCGGCATGGACGCACACAGGAAGCCATGCGCACCGGCCTCATTCCACGCCTCACGGTCCATCATGCCGGCCGCGCGCCAGGCTTCATCCTTGGGTGCCCACTGTTCCTTGAAAAAACGGCTGGCCGAGTCGTACAGCATGTGGTGCTCTTCGGTCATCCAGGCTGGTGCAAAGTTTTGTATCGCCACGGGTTCAGATCCTCCAGAAACGCAAACATCGGAGCGCACCCTGGCACCTGCAGCTACTTCATCGGTAATTTAAATTACCTAAAATACCTTGCCTGCCAATGAGAGCCAGCGTGCTCTTGCAAATGTGCCACCGACATCTCTTCGCACGAGAACACCTCAGTGGCACGACAGCCCGCATATTGACCAAAGCACTTATGGATGACAAGTTGACGCAGATTTTTTCTGCTGCAAACACGTCATTTGGTAATATTTATTTCCATGACAGCCTCTGCACGCGCACCCTCGCCTCCCCCTGGACAGACACCGCCAGGCGCCCCGCTTCAACGAAGCGCCTTGCTGTCGCAGATGCGCAGCGACACCCAGGTGCGGATCGAAAAGGCCGTTCTTGATCTGTTTTCCCGCCGCGACTTCCATGAAGTAGGCCTGATCGATGTCGCACGCGCCGCCAACGTCTCGCTGCAGACCATCTACAAATACTTCGGCAGCAAGGAAGTACTGGTCTACACCATGCTCGATGTGATGCTGGGCCGCCTGGCGGAACGCATGATCGACCACCTGCAGGGCCTTGATGATGTCCGCGAACGGCTGCGCAAGACCTGCTGGGTCACGCTGGACTACATGGACAAGCACCCAGCCTTGATGCTGCTGATGTTCACTGCGGTGCCCGTATCGCGGCACAGGAACATCGACATCTACGAAAGCCCCGAGCTGATGGGGGCCTTTTTAGGGGTTTTCAAGGATGGCCAGTCCCGAGGCGTGCTCAACAACCAGGTGTCATCCAAGGTGCTGCTGGATGTTTTCATGGGCATGATCGGCCGGATCGTACTGATGCATATCGTGCGCGAAGAAAAAACGCCACTGACCGATCAGTTCAACGAACTGTTCCATATTCTGTGGCGCGCGATGTCGGCCGACTGATGCCCGATCGGGCCGGGTACCCACGAGAATCCCTGGGTGCGCGTGAAAGCACCCATGGCTTCCAGAGCCCGTCGCCGACCAGCGGACACGAGAAAATGAAGCGGGGATGTGGATGGTGGGCGATACATGGATCGAACATGTGACCCCTGCCGTGTGAAGGCAGTGCTCTACCGCTGAGCTAATCGCCCGTCAGATCTGCCAAAGAAAAAGAAGGCAGACTGAGGAAATTGGTGGGTGATGCAGGGTTTGAACCTGCGACCCCTGCCGTGTGAAGGCAGTGCTCTACCACTGAGCTAATCACCCTGATTGCTAACTGCAACTAGCCTTCGATTATGGCACAGCTTTTCAGGTACTTTCCAAACTGCGCCAAATTGTTTTGCCTTTGCTGTCCTTGTCGATCTGGGTCAGGATTTGTTCGTGGGCCGCCAGCTCCTGTGCATTGGCATGGAGAACCTGCAGCGCCAGGCTACGCAAATCAACGGCAGGCACGGGCACACCACTGGCAGAAGTTGCGGCCGAGTCGTCAGTCATCAGCAGGGCATCCTGCCCTCTGGTGAGGTTGATGTAGACATCTGCCAGCAGTTCGGCATCCAGCAACGCACCGTGCAGGGTGCGACTGGAATTGTCCACACCCAGGCGATCGCACAGCGCATCCAGCGAGTTGCGTTTTCCAGGATACAGCTCCTTGGCCATGACCAAGGTATCTGTCACCTGCGCGACATGCGTGCGGAACGCGGGCCGACCGGCCAGTTCCAGCTCTTTGTTCAGAAAACTGACGTCAAAGGCGGCGTTGTGGATGATGATCTCGGCACCCTGCAGGTAGTCGAGCAACTCCTGCGCCACCGCCTCGAAACGCGGCTTGTCGCGCAAGAACTCATTGCTGATGCCGTGCACCTTCAGCGCGTCCTCATGGCTGTCACGCCCCGGGTTCAGGTAGAAGTGCTTGTTGTTCCCCGTCAGCTTGCGCGCGACCAGTTCCACACAGCCGATCTCGATGATCCGGTCGCCGCCTTCGGCCGACAGGCCGGTGGTTTCCGTGTCCAGAACGATCTGACGCATCATGCGCTCCGCCGGGACGCCCCGGGGTGGGCGTGCACCCCTTCGGGGGACGATGGACACATGCGGCAATGCGCGCGGCGGTCAACAACCATCAGTGGTTTTCCTTGGCGTGGTTGATCGAGTATTTGGGAATTTCGATGGTCACATCCTGGGCTGCCAGGATGGCCTGGCAGGAAAGACGCGACTGCGGCTCCAGCCCCCAGGCGCGATCGAGCAGGTCTTCTTCCTCCTCTTCGGCCTCATTGAGCGAAGAGAAACCATCGCGCACGATGACGTGGCAGGTCGTGCAGGCACAGCTCATGTCGCATGCGTGCTCGATGTTGATGCGGTGCTCCAGCAAGGCTTCGCAGATTGAGGTCCCCACGGGGGCGGTGATCTCGGTGCCTGCGGGGCAATACTCGGGATGGGGCAGAATTTTGATAACGGGCATGGCGTGTTCTGGATATTAGAGGGTCTGGACGTTCTTGCCCGCAAGTGCCTGCCGAATGCCACGGTTCATGCGCTGCGCCGCAAAGGCTTCCGTACCCTTGGCCAGGGCCTGGGTTGCGTCTTCCAGCGTGGCGGCGTTGTCGGCCAGGGCAATCTGGTGGCTCAAGGCGCTCATGAGAGCATCGATGCGGTCGCGCTCGACCTGCGATAGAAGATCACCATCGGCGTCGAGTGCGCTTTGCGTGGCGATCAGCATGCGGTCGGCATCGACACGGGCTTCTACCAAGGCGCGTGCCTGCATGTCCTGCGCGGCCGTCGAAAAGCCTTCCTGCAGCATGCGGGCGATCTGCTCATCGCTCAAGCCATAGCTGGGCTTGACGTCGATGCGCGCCTCCACGCCACTGAGCTGTTCCCGCGCGGCCACGCTCAGCAGTCCATCGGCATCCACGGTAAACGTGACGCGGATGCGCGCGGCACCCGCTGCCATGGGTGGGATGCCCCGCAACTCAAAGCGCGCCAGGCTGCGGCAATCCTGCACCAGATCGCGCTCCCCCTGCACCACATGAATGGCCAGGGCCGTCTGGCCATCCTTGTAGGTGGTGAAATCCTGGGCTTTGGCCGTGGGAATGGTCTCGTTGCGCGCGACGATGCGCTCGACCAGTCCTCCCATGGTTTCCACCCCCAAGGACAGCGGAATCACGTCGAGCAACAACAAATCTCCCGCCGTGCTGTTGCCCGCCAGCTGGTTGGCCTGGATGGCCGCGCCCAGCGCCACCACCTCATCGGGGTTCAGATTGGTGAGCGGCTCGCGCCCAAAGAAATCGGCCACGGCGCGCTGCACCTGGGGCATGCGCGTGGAGCCGCCCACCATGACCACGCCCTGCACTTCATCGCGGGACAACCCCGCATCGCGCAGCGCCCTGCGCACTGCGGCCAGCGAGCGCGCAGTGAGCGCAGCGGTAGCAGCTTCAAAATCACTGCGTTTGACATCAAAATGCAATTCAACGCCCGCCAATAGGGCGCTGTAAGCTACACTTTCAGTAGCAGACAACGCCTCTTTGCAAGCCCGTGCGGCCAACTGGGCCGCTGTCTTGTCGGCCGGGGTATGTACCCGCACACCGCACTGCGCCAACACCCAGTCGGCCAGGGCGACATCGTAGTCGTCTCCCCCCAGGGCCGAATCGCCGCCCGTGGCCAGCACCTCGAAAACCCCTTGCGTCAACCGCAGGATGGAGATATCGAACGTTCCGCCGCCCAGGTCATAAACGGCATAAACGCCTTCGCTGGCGTTGTCCAGGCCATAGGCAATCGCGGCCGCCGTGGGTTCATTGATAAGGCGCAGGAGGTTGATACCCGCCAGCTGCGCGGCATCCTTGGTGGCCTGGCGCTGGGCATCGTCAAAGTAGGCCGGAACCGTGATCACGGCGCCGTACAAGTCCTCATCGAAGGTGTCTTCGGCCCGTTGGCGCAGGCTGGCCAGTATCTCGGCGCTGACCTCTACCGGCGACTTGGTTCCATCGGCCGTGGCAATGCTGACCATGCCGCCGCCCTGCCCTGCATCCACCAGGTCGTACGGCAGTTTGTCGGCCTGGGCAATATCCGCCAGGCCTCGCCCCATCAGGCGCTTGGCGGAGGCAATGGTGTTGCTGGCGTCGCCCGGCTGCGCTGCCACAGCCGCATACCCGATCTGGCGGCCGCCACCCTGCAGATAGCGAACGACCGAAGGCAGGAGAACCTGGCCGTCGGCATCGGGCAGGCATTCCGCCACGCCGTTGCGCATTGCCGCTACCAGCGAATGGGTGGTACCCAGGTCAATGCCCACCGCAATACGGCGCTGGTGGGGAGCGGGCGAATGGCCGGGTTCTGAAATCTGCAACAGCGCCATGGGTTCCTGTCTTGTCTGGGGGATGCGCCGGCACGCTGGGCGGCACTAAAAATGAACGATCAGGACCCTATTGTCCCAGTTGCTCCTGCTTGCGTTCGATGTCCAGCGCAAAACGCGCAATGAACATGAGGGCTCTGACCTGCCGGGCGGCGGCGCCATAGTCCTGTTGCTGGTCGATGAAATCGGCGCAGCGCTCCAGAGCGGCGCGGCGGGCCTGGTGCACCTGGGCTTCCAGCGCATCGACGTCGGCCAGACTTTCTGCATCTTCGAGCGCTTCGCGCCATTCCATCTGCTGCACCAGGAAATCGGCGGGCATGGCGGTGTTGTCCTCGGCGCGGATCGGCGCACCATTGAGCTCGCACAGATACGCCGCGCGGCGCAGCGGGTCCTTGATGCGCTGGTACGCCTCGTTGATGCGCACGGACCACTGCATGGCCTGGCGCTGCACGGCGGCGGTGCTGGCGGCGTGGCGATCCGGGTGGGCTTCGCGTTGCAGTTCTTTCCAGCGCGCATCGAGCGCGCTGCGCTCCTGGGCAAAGCGCCGTGGCACGCCAAACAGCTCAAAATCGTCGGATTGAAGGTTCATATCAGCAAAAAACCGCCAGCACAGTGTGCGATGGCGGTTTCACAGTGCAGCAGGCACAGGATCAGACGCGGAAACTCTCTCCGCAGCCGCAACGGTCACGTTCGTTCGGGTTGCTGAAGCGAAAGCCCTCATTGAGCCCCTCGCGCACGAAGTCCAGCTGAGTGCCATCGATGTAGGCCAGGCTCTTGGGATCGATCAGCACCTTGACGCCATGGTTCTCGAAAATGATGTCTTCCGGCTCCGCCTCGTCCACGTATTCGAGCTTGTAGGCCAGGCCCGAGCAGCCGCTGGTCTTGACACCCAGACGCACTCCCAGGCCCTTGCCACGCCGCGACAGGTAGCGGCTGACATGCCGGGCTGCCGCTTCGGTCAGGGTAATGGCCATGGCTTCAGGCGGCAACGGCTGTGCCGTGTTTGGTCTTGTAGTCCTGCACCGCCGCCTTGATGGCGTCTTCGGCAAGGATGGAACAATGGATCTTGACTGGCGGCAGCGCCAGTTCCTGGGCAATCTCGCTGTTCTTGAGGGCTGCCGCCTGGTCCAGCGTCTTGCCCTTGACCCATTCGGTCACCAGCGACGACGAGGCGATGGCCGAGCCGCAGCCATAAGTCTTGAAACGTGCATCTTCGATGACACCGGTTTCGGCATTGACCTTGATCTGCAGCTTCATGACGTCGCCGCAGGCCGGCGCGCCGACCATGCCGGTGCCTACGGAGTCGTCGCCCTTGTCAAACGAACCCACGTTGCGTGGATTCTCATAATGGTCGATCACTTTTTCTGAGTAAGCCATGGTGTTTACCTCCTCGATTCAAATAACGGGGTCGCCGGTTCAGTGGGCAGCCCACTGGATGGTGCTCAGGTCCACGCCATCCTTGTACATGTCCCACAGCGGGCTGAGGTCGCGCAGCCGGGCCACGTTTTCGCGGATCGTGGCAATGGCGTAATCGATTTCCTCGGCCGTGGTGAAGCGGCCAATGGTCATGCGCAGGCTGCTGTGCGCCAGCTCATCGCTGCGCCCCAGGGCGCGCAGCACGTAGCTGGGCTCCAGGCTGGCCGAAGTGCAGGCAGAGCCCGACGACACCGCCAGTCCCTTGATCCCCATGATGAGCGATTCACCTTCAACGTAGTTGAAGCTGATGTTCAGGTTGTGCGGCACGCGCTGCGCCAGATCACCGTTGATGAAGACCTGCTCCAGATCGGTCAGCCCATCGAGCAGGCGCTTTTGCAGGCTGTGCGCCTTGGCAAGGTCCAGCGCCATTTCCTCGCGGGCGATGCGGAACGCCTCGCCCATGCCCACGATCTGGTGGGTGGGCAGCGTACCGGAACGCATGCCGCGCTCATGACCGCCACCATGCATCTGGGCTTCGAGGCGAATGCGCGGCTTGCGACGTACATACAGGGCGCCAATGCCCTTGGGGCCGTAGGTCTTGTGCGAAGCCAGGCTCATCAGATCGACCGGCAGTGTGGCCAGGTCGATCGGCAGCTTGCCCGTGGCCTGCGCCGCATCGACATGGAAGACGATGCCTTTTTCACGGCACAGCGCGCCAATGGCCGGGATGTCCTGGATCACACCGATCTCGTTGTTCACGAACATCACGCTGATGAGAATCGTGTCGGGGCGGATCGCGGCCTTGAGAGCGTCCAGGTCCAGCAGGCCGTTTTCCTGCACATTCAGATAGGTGACTTCAAAGCCCTGGCGTTCCAGCTCGCGCATGACGTCCAGCACCGCCTTGTGTTCGGTCTTGACCGTGATCAGGTGCTTGCCCTTGCCTTTGTAGAAATGGGCAGCGCCCTTGATGGCCAGATTGTTCGACTCCGTGGCGCCACTGGTCCAGACGATTTCGCGCGGGTCTGCGCCGATCAGTTCGGCCACCTGGGTGCGCGCTTTTTCCACCGCTTCTTCGGCTTCCCAGCCCCAGGCATGGCTGCGGGATGCAGGATTGCCAAAGTGCTCGCGCAGCCAGGGAATCATGGCGTCCACAACGCGCGGGTCCACCGGCGTGGTGGCACCGTAGTCAAGGTAAATCGGAAAGTGGGGAGTCATGTCCATGGCTGGCTCGGTCAAATATTCGGGCTGGCAATTGCAATGCAGAGGCTGGTAGCTTGCCGCAAACGAGCGCTGCGCGCCGACTGGCACGCAGCCACCCGTTTTTCAATCAGGGTCTTCAGGATTTGGCGAACACGTTGCCCAGGGCAAACACCGAATTGGGCGCGTTCACGCGGATCGGCTTGACCACCGGGGTGGTGGAGATGGCACGGCGCGCTGCCGGCTTGTCTTCGATCGTCAGGCCCTTGGCAAGCTGCTCGTCCACCAGTTTCTGCAGCGTGACGGAATCGAGAAACTCGACCACGCGCTGATTGAGCGTGGCCCAAAGGTCGTGCGTCATGCAGCGCCCGGCTTCGCCCATGCAGTTTTCCTTGCCGCCGCATTGCGTGGCATCGATGGGCTCGTCCACCGACACGATGATGTCGGCAATGGTGATGTCACCAGCCTTGCGCGCCAGCGTATAACCGCCGCCAGGGCCACGGGTGGACTCCACCAGTTCATGGCGGCGCAGCTTTCCAAAAAGTTGCTCCAGGTACGACAGCGAAATACGCTGACGCTGACTGATGGCGGCCAGGGTGACCGGGCCATTGTTCTGGCGCAAGGCCAGATCGATCATCGCGGTGACCGCAAAACGGCCTTTGGTAGTGAGACGCATCGCAAGCTCCTTTATCTGGCTTGTTGGTTCGTGAAACGCCTGAATGGTTCATGGCCATCAGGACACCGTCTCCACCCGTCCCGCAACAAGTCAGTCGTCGCGGGTCTTCATCGTGGTTTTTTGTTTTCGGCTAGGGGCATTCTAGCACAATCCATATCAAATTTGTCGGGTAAAAAAACCAGATGGTCGCAATTGCGCCATGCAAGTTGCAAAAACCTTGTATTCCTAGCCTGCCAAAGGGGCATTGTCGCTGCCATGGGCACCAAAGGCCATGTCTTTGAGGCGTGCCAACTGGTCGCGTACGCGGGCAGCCTGCTCGAACTCCAGGTTGCGGGCATGTTCCAGCATCAGTTTCTCCAGCCGCTTGATCTCACGGGCCAGGTCTTTTTCCGACATGTCTTCCGTCCTGGCACGCTGCAGGGCCTCCTGCTCCAGCCGCTCGGCATCCTTGCCCGCCTTCTCGCTGTAGACGCCGTCAATCAGGTCTCGTACCTGCTTGACAATGCTGCGCGGCGTAATGCCGTTCGCGGTGTTGAATGCGACCTGCCGGGCGCGTCTGCGCTCGGTCTCGCCAATGGCGCGGGCCATGGAGTCGGTCACCCGGTCGGCATACAGAATGGCTTTGCCCGACAGATTGCGCGCCGC
Source organism: Giesbergeria sp. (assembly GCA_026647025.1). GTDB lineage: Bacteria > Pseudomonadota > Gammaproteobacteria > Burkholderiales > Burkholderiaceae_C > Simplicispira. Next base: position 9,874 of record JAPKHH010000039.1, on the reverse strand, counting down.
CCGCCCAATGGTCTGGATCAGGCTGCGCTCGGAGCGCAAAAAGCCCTCCTTGTCGGCATCGAGGATCGCCACCAGCGATACCTCGGGAATGTCCAGGCCTTCGCGCAGCAGGTTGATGCCCACCAGCACATCAAACGCCCCCAGACGCAGGTCGCGGATGATCTCCACGCGCTCGACCGTATCCACATCGCTGTGCAGGTAGCGCACCTTCACGCCGTTGTCGGTGAGGTAGTCGGTGAGCTGCTCGGCCATGCGCTTCGTCAAAGTGGTGACAAGCACCCGCTCGCGCCGGTCCGACCGGATGCGGATTTCCTGCAGCACATCGTCCACCTGGTGAATGGCAGGCCGCACCTCCACCTCCGGGTCCACCAGACCCGTGGGACGCACCACCTGTTCGACCACCTGGCCCGCATGCTGCTTTTCGTAGTCGGCCGGCGTGGCCGAGACGAACACCACCTGGCGCATGCGTGTCTCGAATTCCTCGAACTTGAGTGGCCGGTTGTCCAGCGCGCTGGGCAGCCGAAAGCCATATTCCACCAGCGTGGTCTTGCGCGAACGGTCGCCGTTGTACATGGCGTTGAGCTGGCCAATCATCTGGTGGCTCTCGTCCAGAAACATCAGCGCATCGCGCGGCAGGTAGTCGGTCAGCGTGCTGGGCGGGTCGCCGGGCGCCGTGCCTGCCAGGTGGCGCGAGTAGTTTTCGATGCCTTTGCAATGGCCCACCTCGCTGAGCATTTCCAGGTCAAAGCGTGTGCGCTGTTCCAGGCGTTGGGCTTCGACCAGCTTGCCGTCCTGCAACAACTGCTTGAGGCGCTCCGACAGTTCGGCCTTGATGGCTTCGACCGCCAGCAGCACCTGGTCACGTGGCGTGACATAGTGGCTGCTGGGGTACACGGTAAAGCGCGGAATGCCCTGGCGCACCCGACCGGTGAGCGGGTCAAAGAGCTGCAGGCTCTCGATCTCGTCGTCAAACAGCTCGATGCGCAGGGCCAGCTCCGAATGCTCGGCCGGAAACACATCGATGGTGTCGCCCCGCACGCGGAAATTGCCGCGCGCAAAGTCCATGTCGTTGCGCTGGTACTGCATGCGCACGAGCTGGGCAATGGCGTCGCGCTGGCCCAGCTTGTCGCCCGCGCGCAGCGTCATGATCATGCGGTGGTAACTCTCGGGGTTGCCAATGCCGTAGATGGCCGAGACCGTGGCCACAATCACCACGTCGCGGCGCTCGAGCAGGCTCTTGGTGCACGACAGCCGCATCTGCTCGATGTGCTCGTTGATGGCGCTGTCCTTCTCGATGAACAGGTCGCGCTGGGGCACGTAGGCCTCGGGCTGGTAGTAGTCGTAGTAGCTGACGAAATACTCCACCGCGTTCTTGGGGAAGAACTCGCGGAACTCGCTGTAGAGCTGCGCCGCCAGCGTCTTGTTGGGCGCAAACACAATGGCGGGCCGCCCCAGACGCGCAATCACATTGGCCATGGTGAAGGTCTTGCCTGAGCCGGTCACTCCCAGCAGCGTCTGAAACACCTCGCCCGCATTCACCCCTTCCACCAGCTGATCGATGGCGGTGGGCTGGTCACCCGCAGGTGGGTAAGGCTGGTACAGCTCAAACGGTGAGCCGGGAAAATGGACAAATTGCCCCTGGGCGGGATCGGCAACGGCTGTGGGCATGGACATGGTGTGCGACACGGCCTGCGCAGGCCGCTAAAATCTGGGGTTAACCCGAAAGCCTACCGCAGCTTGGGGTTGCCTGCCACTACCCTACCCTCCAAGGACGATCCATGTCTCTGTTCTCCGCCGTCGAAATGGCCCCCCGCGACCCCATCCTGGGTCTCAACGAGCAATTCAACGCTGACACCAACCCCCACAAGGTCAATCTGGGCGTGGGCGTGTATTTCGACGACAACGGCAAGCTGCCATTGCTGGCCTGCGTGCAGGCCGCCGAAAAGGCCATGATGGACAAGCCCGCCGCACGCGGCTACCTGCCCATCGATGGCATCGTGGCCTATGACAACGCCGTCAAGGGCCTGGTCTTTGGCGCCGACTCCGAGCCCGTCACATCCGGCCGCGTGGCCACCGTGCAGGCCATCGGCGGCACGGGCGGCCTGAAGATTGGCGCCGATTTCCTGAAGAAGGTCAGCCCCGATGCCAAGGTGCTCATCTCCGACCCCAGCTGGGAAAACCACCGCGCCCTGTTCGCCAATGCCGGTTTCACGGTGGACACCTACGCCTATTACGACGCCGAGAAGCGCGGCGTCAACTTCGACGGCATGCTGGCCAGCCTGAACGCCGCCGCGCCCGGCACCATCGTCGTGCTGCATGCCTGCTGCCACAACCCCACGGGCTACGACATCACCCCCGTGCAGTGGGACCAGGTGATTGCCGTCGTCAAGGCCAAGGGTCTGACGGCCTTCCTCGACATGGCCTACCAGGGTTTTGGTCACGGCATCCAGGAAGACGGCGCCGTCATCCAGAAGTTTGTTGCCGCCGGCCTGAACTTCTTTGTCTCCACGTCGTTCTCCAAGAGCTTCAGCCTGTACGGCGAGCGTGTGGGTGGCCTCTCCGTTCTGTGCGCAGACAAGGAAGAGGCGGGCCGGGTGCTCAGCCAGCTCAAGATCGTCATCCGCACCAACTACAGCAACCCGCCCACCCACGGCGGCGCCGTGGTGGCTGCCGTTCTGAACAACCCCGAGCTGCGCGCCCTGTGGGAAAAGGAGCTGGGCGAAATGCGCGTGCGCATCAAGGCCATGCGCCAGAAGCTGGTCGACGGCCTCAAGGCCGCCGGTGTGCAGAAGGACATGTCCTTCATCACCCAGCAGATCGGCATGTTCAGCTACTCGGGCCTGACCAAGGACCAGATGGTGCGCCTGCGCAACGAGTTCGGCGTGTACGGCACCGACACCGGTCGCATGTGCGTGGCCGCGCTCAACAGCAAGAACATCGACTACGTCTGCGCGTCGATTGCCAAGGTGATGTGATGCCTTCGGGGGTGCGCAGCACCCTTGGAATTGCCAGCCGCCTACGGGCGGCTTTTTACTGAAAAATTGATATATTTTTAGCCTCTAGCGATTTACCAGTAAGCGCAAGCAGCTATATTTTTCATAGTAATTTTGTCGATAGAGCGATGCTGCCTGCACAAAGGCCCACACACTGAATGAACGACAACACATGACCAAGCAAGGCTCCATCGTTCGCTGGGACGCCACGCGCGCCTTTGGCTTCATTCGCAGCGGCGATTGCGCAGGCGATGTGTTCTTTCACGTACGCGACTACCGCGGCTCCACACCCCCGCGCGAAGGCCTTGCCGTGGTGTTTGAAGAAATCCACGTCGGCGGCAAAGGCCCGCGCGCCATGGCGGTGCGCACGGCGTCCAGCCCGCAGGGCGCCGAAGACGCACGCAGCAGCAACAGCGGGCGCACCCAACGCCCGGCACCCGCAAAGCGCTCGGCACCTACCCCCCGCGCAAACCAACGCCAGGGCAAAGCGCACTCACCCGCCACCGGCGCATCCTTGGCCTATGGCCTGATGATGGTATGGGCCGCTTTGCTGGCCTGGGGCGTGTGGACGCAGCGGCTGCCGCTGTGGACGCTCGCAGCCCTGGCGGCGCTGAACGTCGTCACGCTGTGGATGTACGCGGCCGACAAGAACGCTGCACGTGCAGGCCGTTGGCGCATTCCTGAGTCAAATTTGCACCTGTTGTCTCTGCTCGGCGGCTGGCCCGCTGCCTGGCTGGCCCAGCAAAACATGCGGCACAAAACCAGCAAGGCGGAATTTCGTGCGGTGTACTGGCTCACCATCGTGCTGCATTGCGGCGCGCTGGTGTTCTGGCTCTATCGTGACTTGCTCTAGGGATGTTCTGCACGAATTGCGCTGAAAGCGCAGCAATAGCCGACATCATGTTCGTTTGCCCCCGGAGGCAGGCAGGGTCCAACCCGGCTTCGATCATGGTCACACCGACACCAGGACGTCGCTTTGCGATTCGGCCAGAACGTACCTGGTGACGCTGCCCAGCAGCAGATCCTCCAGCACGCTCTCACCGTGCTTGCCCACCACGATCAGATCGCAATCCTGCTCCTGTTCTTGCTCGATGATGTGCAAGGTCGGATTGCCATGTAGGACGATCTGGTGGGTTTCGTAGGGCAACAGCCCGGCTTTCTCGCACAGTGCGTGGAGTTTCTGGATGGCTTCCTGTCTGGCAACGACCCGATAGTCGTTGATGGTGTCCTCATCCACGCTGGCGTAGCGCAACTTCCCCTCGAAAGGAGCCTCAAAGGTATGCAGCAGAACGATGCCAGCCTGTGGGGCAATGCTGCGTGCATGCCGGATCGCGCGCAGCGATGAAGGCGAAAAATCGACGGGCACAAGGAGCCGACGATAGGATTCGTGCGGGGGCTGCTTGACCACCAGAACAGGACATTTCGTCGTGCTCAACATCCGTAGCGCCGTCGTTCCCAGCAAATGGTGCCGAATGATGCTTTCCCCTTTGGCTCCGCAAACCAGCAGACCGGCATCCTGGCTATCGACCTGCCTGGCCAGTTCCGCCAACACAGGGCCGACCACCGCATGCGTGCCCGCAACCACACCGTAGCGTTGCTGGAGTGAAGCTGCCAGATCGTGGAGCCGTTGCCGCGCAGCATCGAGCACCCGCCGCTCCATCTCCTCTGGCGATGTGTCCATCAACTGCCGCAGCCGCTCCAGAGGCGCCAGATTCGCCACATGCAGCAGATCGAGCAGCGCAGCCGTATCCTTGCTCACGAGGGCGGCGCGTTCAGTCGCGTGGCGAGCGTGGGCCGACAAATCAGTGGCGGCGAGAATACGTGTGAGCGATGTCATGGATTTTTCTCCGGGGCGGTTTCATTTTCGAGCACGGGTTTGTAGTCCCAATCGCGCACATCCTGCAGCATGCTATCGATATCGTCGGTCGGAATCGACAGCATCCGCAACGCGGTCGCTCCCAAGCGCAAGCTGGCTTCAATCGCCTCCGGATAGGCGTGGGTGGCTCCGGCGTCAATGAGTCGTGAGCTCGATTCGAGGTCTTGCGCCCGCGCGATGACGGCAACATGGGGGCAGCTGCTGCGCAAAACCCCCACGGTGCGCAACGCGTTGGCGTGATCATCCAGCGTGATGACAACCAGGGCGGCCCGCTCCACATGAACCGCTGCCAGCAGCTCTGCATCGGTGATATCGCCATACAGCACCGGGTAACCATCGGCCCGCCCTTGCATCACCCGCTTCGGGTCGGTGTCGAAGGCCACAAACGGCACATTGCTGGCATGCAACAACACGGCAATGGTGTGACCGACACGACCATAGCCACCTATCACCACTTGCGGTTCAGGAGCATCCGACAAGGGGTGCGCAAGGCCCTGGTCTGCATCGCGGCGGACGCCCACCAGCCGGGAGGCGATGGCATGGTTGAAGCGGATGAGAAAGGCCCCCGCAATCATCGAGAACAGCACGGCGGTCAGCGCGATCTGCCCCACATCGATGTCGATCACCTTGGCATCGAGGGCAATGGCCAGCAGGGCGAAACCGAATTCTCCGCCCACAGCCAGCAACAACGCCGTGCGCCACGCCATCAGAGTGTCAATGCCGCTCTTCTTCACCATCGCCGCGACCAGCAGGATCTTGCTCACCAACAGCAGCAAGGTGCCAAGCAAAGCCCAATGCCATATGCGAGGGATCGCCGCCGGGTCGAACAACATGCCGATACCGATAAAAAAGAGGCCGAGCAGCACGTCTCGGAAAGGGCGGATGCTCGATTCAACCTGGTGACGAAACTCTGTCTCGCCCAGCATCATGCCGGCCAGAAACGCACCGAACGCCAGCGACATGCCGAGGCTGAAGGTCGTCCAGGCGGCGAGCAATGCCACTAGCAATACGGCCAGCGTAAACACCTCTGCTGAGCGGCGCCGCGTGACGAAGCGAAACAGCGGGCGCAGCAACCAGCGACCAACATAAAACACGAGGGAAAACGCCAGCAGGGCTTTGACCATTGCCCAACCCAGCTCGAGAGCCAGGATATCGGCCCCCACCGCCATGCCCAGCACAGGAATGACGACCAGAAAAGGCACCGCAGTGACGTCCTGGAACACCGACATTGCCAGCCCGAGTCGGCCGTGGGGTGAGTTCTCTTCCTTTTGTTCTGCCAACTGGCTGCCGATGATGGTGGAGGAGGACTGGGCAAACACCGCTCCGATGACGAATGCCACAGCGGCAGGCAGTCCCGCCAACCAAGCGGTGACACCGACCAAGGTGGTCGTGAAGACCACCTGCCCCGTGCCAAGCACAAGCACCTGATCGCGAAGGGCGTGCAACTGCGGCAAAGAGAAATTCAGCCCGATCGTGAACAGCAGAAAGACCACGCCAAACTCCGCCATGGTCTTGAACTCCGGTACATCGACAATCGGTCCGACCGTGTGCGGACCGAGAATGACCCCGACCAGCAAGTAGCCCAGGCTGGTGGGAATGTGCAGGTGCTGAAAAATGAGCACCACGGCGACCGCAACGCCCAGCAGCAGCAGGATGTGTGACAGATGAACCATTGCGCGACTTGACCTTTCCCCTGTTTCGTACCGATCTTGGGGCACAGCGTACGCGGCCCATATCTGCAAGCACCAGACACCGCCGTTGGCTCACACCTACAGCCTCCCAACAGAGTTCATTCTGTGAGGGATGGCGTCATTCATCAAGAGAATGTCCAGCGAACCAGCCGTTCGGCAAGGTCTCCACCATGCCTACGGCGCTGCCAGCATGCCGTGCCCGTTCAGCGCGGCTTCTTCTTTGGCCCGGGTCGTGCGCTTCCGGTGACCCGGGGCAGCAGGCCGGTGTGCTGGCTCAGAATTTGCCCTGGCTTGGGCTGGTTCTTCGCCATCACCATCGAAGGAATGGTCAATAACTTCTCGTTCTTCTGGCTGCCGCAACTGCCGGCCATGGGCTGGTAGGTGGGAATCAAATGGCGCATACCTTTGCCGTTCTGACCGAACCGGCGTAGGCTTCAACCAGCCAACCCAAAGCGTTGGCGCATGGCACCCATCAGGGCTTCTTCACCGATATCCTTGCGGGTTTGCATCAGCGCCTTGGCGTCCTCGCCAATCACATAGCGCAGCTGCGCGCTGCCATCGGTCGCCGCGTCGTACAGCGCCTGGGCCAGTTGCTCAGGAGTAGAGGCATTGCTGGTGCCTCGATTGGCCGCAAACACGCCCATGACCTTGCCAATGGATTGTGCATAAGGGCCGCCGTCGCCCTCAAACGTGCGCACCAGCGAGCGGCCCGAAAAGTCGGTCGCCACCGCGCCGGGGGCAAACACCTTCACCCGTATGCCCAAGGGCCCCAGTTCGTGGCTGAGCGACTCTGAAAAACCCACCACGGCGAACTTGGACGCCGCATAGAGCGAGTACAGCGGCATTGCCACCAGGCCCGTGAGCGAGGCCACGTTGATGATGACGCCGCTGGCGCGCTCGCGCATGTGCGGCAGCACGGCGCGCGTCACCGCAAAGACGCCAAAAACGTTGGTCTGGAACTGGCGCTCGATGACCTCTTGCGTGGCGGTCTCGAACGGGCCGAACAGGCCGTAGCCGGCGTTGTTGATAAGTACGTCGATCTGCCCGAAACGCTCCGCAGCCTGCGCCACTGCCGCGTCGACTGACTTCTGGTCTGTCACATCAAGCGCAAAGGTCGCCACCTTGCCCGCGCCGTCCTCGAAGTGGGCGCTAGCGGGGTTGCGCAGCGTCGCGGCGACGTTCCAGCCCTGCGCGGCAAAGTGCTGCACCGCAGCCGCACCGATGCCCGAGGAACAACCTGTGATCAAAACTGTGTGATTCATGGATGAATCTCCAATTGGATGCGAAGGGATCGCATCACGGGAGCGAGTATGCGCGTGTCGGGCGTGAGGTGCACGTCGGCATCCTTCGCCAATCTCGACCATTGGCATCCAACGACGCAGGCATTTTTGGTTTGCGCACTGCTTCACAGTGACTTTTGACCGGCATGGCCCAAGTGGATTGGGTTTGGCAGTACTGACCCTTGCGAATTCATGCTGATTCGCTCTTGTCTTCTATGAGCGTAGAAAGTGATTTGGTGCGCAGCATTGCCGACCTGGCCACCACGGCCTGTTGGTGGAGGTGGGCAAGCACGACGATGCCGACTCGCTCAGGGCCAAGCTGCAAGCAGCAGGCGCGGTGGCAGCGTTCTATTGCCGAACTTTGGTCATTGAAGACCTGATTGAGCAGCCGCTGAGCGACACCAATCAATCGGTGACGGTGGGCACGCACACCGCAGCGCCGCAACCGGACAATGAGTGAACAGCCCCGCGCTCCAGCGCCCCGTTCACACCATCAAAAACAATAGCTTCTAGCGCTTACCAGACGGGCGATAGCTCGGCTTTTTGCCTGCGGTTCCCGCACGCGGCGGCAGGCCCGTGTGCTGGCTCAGAATCTGTCCCGGCTTGGGCTGGTTTTTCTCCATCACCATCGACGGAATCGTCAGGAACTTCTCGTTCTTCTGGCTACCGCACGCACCCGCCAAAGGCTGGAAGGTGGGAATCAAATGGTGCTTGCCGTTGCCAATCAGGTCGGCGCGGCCCATGGCCTTGAGCGCGTCACGCAGCAGCGGCCAGTTCTTCGGGTCGTGGTAGCGCAAAAAGGCTTTGTGCAGGCGGCGGCGTTTTTCGCCGCGCACCACGTCAACCTTTTCGCCCCGTTCATCGCGGTGCACGCCCTTGAGGGTGTTGATGCCGGTGTGGTACATCGCCGTGGCGCTGGCCATGGTGCTGGGGTAGAAGGTTTGCACCTGGTCGGCGCGGAAGCTGTGTTTCTTGAGCCAGATGGCCAGGTTCATCATGTCTTCGTCGCTGGTGCCGGGATGGGCGGCGATGAAGTAGGGGATGAGGAACTGCTTCTTGCCCGCCTCGGCCGAGTATTTCTCAAACAGCTGCTTGAATTTGTCGTAGTTGCCGATCGTCGGCTTCATCATCTTGGTGAGCGGGCCAGCCTCGGTGTGCTCGGGCGCGATCTTGAGATACCCGCCGACGTGGTGCTGCACCAGTTCTTTCACGTACTCGGGCGATTGGTTGGCCAGGTCGTAGCGCAAGCCGGAGCTGATGAGGATTTTCTTGATGCCCTTGATCGCCCGGCCGCGCTTGTAGATGGAGATCAGCGGGTTGTGGTCGGTCGTCAGATTCGAGCAGATGCCGGGATAAACGCAGCTGGGCTTGCGGCACGCGGCCTCGATCTCGGGCGTGCGGCAGCCCAGGCGGTACATGTTGGCCGTGGGGCCGCCCAGGTCGGAGATGGTGCCGGTGAAGCCCTGCACTTTGTCGCGCACGTCCTCGATCTCGCGCAGGATGGAATCCTCAGAGCGGCTCTGGATGATGCGGCCCTCGTGCTCGGTGATGGAGCAGAAGGTGCAGCCGCCAAAGCAGCCGCGCATGATGTTGATGGAGAAGCGGATCACTTCCCACGCGGGGATTTTCGTCTCGCCGTCGTGCCGGCCTTGCGCATCGGCGTAGCTCGGGTGCGGGCTGCGGGCGTAGGGCAGGTCGAAGATGTGGTCCATCTCGGCCGTGGTGAGCGGGATGGGCGGCGGGTTGAGCCACACGTCGCGCGCGGTGGTGCCCTCGCCATGCGCCTGCACCAGCGCGCGGGCATTGCCAGGGTTGGTCTCCAGGTGCATCACGCGGTTGGCGTGGGCGTAGAGCACCGGGTCGCTCTTGACCTGCTCGTAGCTGGGAATGCGAATGACCGTGCGGTCTTGCGGCGGCGCCTTGCGTTTGGACGACGCGGGCAAGGATATCTTCTCCTCCTTTATGTACGGCGCGCGCGTCTCGCTGACGGTGGGATTCTTCGCCTCCTTCATCTCTATCATCATCGGCGGGTTG
>JAPKHH010000038.1:0-25422 GCA_026647025.1 Giesbergeria sp. | reverse complement strand
CGACCTGCGTGCGCCGCTGCGCCACATTACCTCCTACGGGCCACTGGTGCGCGAGCTGCTGGAGGAGGCGCAAGGCCTGGAGCCCGAGGCAAGGCAGGAGGCGCTGGCCTTTTTAGGCACCATGGACCAGTCGGCCCGGCGCATGGGCCGCATGCTCGATGGTCTGCTGGCGCTGGCACGCATTGACCGCGCGCCGCTGCGCCTGCAGGCCGTGGACCTGGGCGCGCTGGTCGAGCAGGCCCGCGCGCCGCTGGCCGCCGCGCTGCAAAGCCGCAGCGTGCAGTGGCAGGTGGCGTCGGCACTGCCTACCGTGCAGGGCGATGCGGCACTGCTGCGCGCTTTGCTCGATGCCTTGTTGTCCAACGCGCTCAAGTTCACGCAGGGGCGGGCACCGGCCTGCATTGCCGTGGGGGCCGAGCGCGCGGCCGACGGGGCGTGCACGCTGTGGGTGCAGGACAACGGCGTGGGCTTCAACCCTGCGCAGGCGAACGGGCTGTTCGGCATCTTCCAGCGCCTGCACCGCGAGAGCGAGTTTGAGGGCGTGGGCACCGGCCTGGCCCTGGTGCGCGCCGTGGCCCGGCGCCACGGTGGCCAGGTGCAGGCTGCGAGCGCGCCGGGCGAAGGCTGCACGGTGCGCGTGTCCTGGCCGGGTTGAGCAAACACGCCGCTCTCGGTGTGATGCAAAAATGAGAGCTATCAGCGCTTGATTGGTAAGCGCTGATGCCATTTTTCATTAGATATTCAGGTGCCTGGTGCAGGCGCCACAGAGAGGGGCGCGTTTGCGGCCGCAGCAGGCGCCTGGAAGGCGCTGACCTGGTTGCGCCCCAGGTGCTTGGCGCGGTAGAGGGCGGCATCGGCGTCGTTGATCCAGTCGCGCAACTGGTGTTGGTGGGGCTGGGTCTCGGCCAGGCCGATGCTGCTGGTCAGGCGCAGGCCGGGCAGCTCACGCAGGCGCACGGTGGCAATCTGTTCGCGGATACGCTCGGCCATGGCCTGCGCCGTGGCGGTGCGGGCATTGCTGCAGACCACCACGAATTCATCGCCGCCGTAGCGCCCGGCGTGGTCCTGGGCGCGCACGCAGTCGCGGATCACGCGGCCCACAGCCCGGATCGCCTCGTCGCCTACCGTGTGGCCGTGCAGGTCGTTGATGGGCTTGAAATGGTCGATGTCGATCATCAGCAGGCAGGCCGGTTCGGCGTGGGTATGGAAATGCTCCAGGCTGGCGCTGGCCTGTTCCTGCCAGTGGCTGCGTGCGGCCAGGCCGGTCTGGGCGTCGGTGCGGCGCAGTTCATCGAGCTGGCGGTTCTGCCGCGCCACGGTGCGGATCAGCCGGTAGCTGGCGATGCTGACCGCCATGGTGTGCACAACGATGATGGGCAGCGTGAAGACCACCACCATGAGGCCGCTTTCCAGGCGCGGCTCGGGCCGCACCAGCAACGTGGCCACCAACCCGGCGCCGAGCATGCCCGGCAGCGAATACAGCCACAGGCGCTTGATGCCGCTGCTGAACTTGTCGTAAGTGGTCACCGCAGCCAGCACCACGCTGGGCAGCAGGTTGAACTGCATCAGCGGCACCCACAGGCCCACCAGGGCCGAGTCGATCAGCAGGTTGCGAATTTCGGCGCGGAACGGGTCGGCACTGTAGCGGGCCAGCAGATAGGCGATGTGCGGCCAGAGAAAAAAGGACACCACCGCCAGCCAGCCGTACTGCGTCAGCGTGTCGTGCTGGTGCAGTACGCTGCCGATCAGCAAGCCGCCCAGTCCCATGCCCAGAATGCGCAGCGGGTAGATGCGGCGGAAGACGCGGCGGCGCGAAGCAGGGCTGCTGTCACCGTGGAGCGGTGGCGGGTGCTGGGCGGCGGGGGCTGCAGACATGGCTTGCGGGGTGGGGTGGTTCCTGGCAATCGTCAAGGCTAACAGACGAGGCGCCAATATCGCCGCTTACCGCCCCTGTTGTGCCGTGGGGGTGCCTTCCTCCAGGTGGCGCAGGCGGCGGCGCAAACGTGCCACTTCTTCCATCAGATCGGTGGTCATGGCGGCCAGGTAGGGGTCGGCATCGAAGGTGGCCTCCAGTTGGGCCACGCGCCGTGCGCGCACCAGGGTGGCGCTGCTGAAACGCCAGGTGACGAGCCCGGCGGCTGGGCTGGTGGACGGGGTGGTTTCGAGCACCCCCGCCTCGACACGCTCACTCACCCATTCCGGGGCGCGGCAGCAGGCGCGGGCCAGTTCTTCCAGCGTGAGTGTGGCGTCGTCCAGCAGTTCGCCCAGTTGCGCCGGGGTGTGGAATGCATGCGGCATGGTCAGGCTCCTTGCGCGGCTTGTGCCTGGCGCGGATTGAAATGGGGAAAGGCCTTGCCCAGGGCGGCCCAGGCGGCGCGTGCGGTGTCGGTGTCGGCCGGGGGCAGGGCAATGCCCAGCTCCAGGTACAGGTCGCCCGGCGTGCTGCTGGGGATGCCCCGGCCCTTGAGGCGCAGCTTGCGCCCGGCGTGGGAGCCTGCGGGGACGGTCACTTCCAGGCTGCCCGCCGGTGTCTGCACCTCGACGCTGGCGCCCAGCGCGGCCTCCCAGGGGGCGAGCAGCAGGGGCTGGTAGATGTCGCGGCCCTCGGCACGCCAGCGCGGGTCGGGGCGGAACAATACCTCCAGGAACAGGTCGCCCGCCGGGGCGCCGCCCAGCCCCGGATTGCCCTGGCCCGCCAGGCGGATCAGCTGGCCTTCGCGCATGCCCTTGGGAATCTTCACTTCCAGGCTGCGCTGCTCGGGCACCACGTGGCCGCCAGCGTCCAGGTGCGCCGTGCGCAGGTGGATGGTGCGCATGCCGCCGTGGTACGCATCCGCAATGTCCAGTTCGATGCGGGCGTGCTGGTCCGCCCCGCGCTGCGCGCCACCGGACGGGGCCCCCTGCCTGCGCTGCGCCCGTGCGGCCTGGCCAAAGAGCTGCTCGAAGAAGTCGCTGTACTGGCCATGGTCTGGGCCTTCGTACGAACTGCCCGCGTCCGAAAAGGCGAACCCGGCATCCCAGTGGGGCGGCGGACGAAAGTCGCCGCCGCTGCGCGCGCCCTGGGCGGCGGCCTGCGCTCCCAACGCGTCGTAGGCGGCGCGCTTCTCGGGGTCCGACAGCACGGTATAGGCCTCGTTGACCTGCGCCATGCGCTGCTCGGCATCGGGCTCCTTGCTGACATCGGGGTGGTACTGGCGCGCCAGCTTGCGAAAAGCCTTCTTGATTTCGTCGGCCGTAGCGCCTGTGGCCACGCCGAGCACCTGGTAGTAGTCCTTGAATTCCATGGATGGGCCTCCTGGCGGCTACTCTACGCCTGCCGCCTGACAGGGGGCAACCGCAGGATGCAAATGCTATAAAAAAAGAAGCATATTGCGCTTGTCAGACGGGCGCTACAGGCACTTTTGTCGTAAATTTTGCTCGGTGGGTCGCAAAGAAGGCGCGCACATTGCGCACGTTGGCGGTTCCCGTGAACAGGCGTTGCGACAGCGCCAGGTAGCCCGGCATGTCGCGCGTGTGCAGCACCAGCACAAAGTCGGGTCCGGGCGAGACACGCCAGCACTGCTGCACACAGGGCTCCTGCACGGCCAGGGCCTCGAAGGCGTCGAGCTGCTCGGCGCCCTGGCGGTCGAGGGTGATTTCGACAATGCACGCCAACCCATGGCCCTGCAGGGCGGCCAGCCGGTCGGGCTGCACGATGGCCACCTGCCGCTCGATCAGACCCGCGTCATGCAGGCGCTTGACGCGCCGCAGGCAGGTCGGGGGAGACACGTTGACCTGCGCAGCCAACTGCTGGTTGCTTTGACCGGCATCGTGTTGGAGCAGATCCAGCAGTTGCAGGTCTGTCTTGTCTGGTGAGAATGATTCCATATTTCTAGAATAAATAAAATTTTCAATCATCAAACCAATATTTTGAAATTGAAGTTCAAATATTTGGAAAATTCGATCACATATTTTGATTCTATCGGCCTAGGATGGGGCATTCATTCAGAGAGAGGGTCTTCCTATGTGCGGCATCGTCGGCGCAGTTTCCACGCGCAACATCGTTCCCATCCTGGTGCAGGGCCTGCAGCGGCTGGAGTACCGGGGCTATGACTCCTGCGGCGTGGCCGTGCATGCGGCCAGCGGGGCAGGGCTGTCGGCGGGCCTGCAGCGTGCCCGCAGCACCTCCCGCGTGGCCGAACTGCTGGAGCAGGTGCAGGCCGACCACATCGAAGGCTTCACCGGCATTGCCCACACGCGCTGGGCCACGCACGGTGCGCCGGCCGTGCGCAATGCCCATCCGCATTTCAGCCATGGCACGGGCGACAGCGCAGCCGGTACGGCCCGCGTGGCCCTGGTGCACAACGGCATCATCGAGAACTACGAAGAACTGCGCGCCCTGCTGCAGGGCCGGGGCTATGTGTTTGCCAGCCAGACCGACACCGAGGTGATTGCCCACCTGGTCGACAGCCACTACAACGGCGACCTGTTTGACGCCGTGCAGACAGCGGTGGCCGAGCTGCACGGCGCCTACGCCATTGCCGTCATGCACAAGGACGAACCGCAGCGCGTGGTGGGCGCGCGCGCCGGTTCACCACTGATTCTGGGCGTGGGGCAGGGCGCTACCGCAGGGGCATCCGTGCCCACAGAGCATTTTCTGGCCAGCGACGCCATGGCACTGGCCGGTGTGACGGACCAGATCGTCTACCTGGAAGAAGGCGACCTGGTCGACCTGCAGCCCGGCCGCTACTGGATCGTCGGCAAAGACCGGCAAGCCCTGACCCCCGCGCAGCGCCCGGTGCGCACCGTGCAGGCGCACAGCGGCGCGGCGGAGCTCGGCCCCTACCGGCACTACATGCAAAAGGAAATTTTTGAGCAGCCGCGCGCCATTGCCGACACCCTGGAGGGCGTGGAAGGCATCGTGCCCGAGCTGTTTGACGGCATCGCGCAGCAGGGCGTGCCGGGCGTGGCCGCCTGGCGCGTGTTCAAGGAAATCGACCGCGTCCTCATTCTGGCCTGCGGCACCAGCTACTACAGCGGCTGCGCGGCCAAATACTGGCTCGAAGAACTGGCGGGCATCCCCACCCAGGTGGAGGTGGCCAGCGAATACCGCTACCGCACCAGCGTGCCCGACCCGCGTACCCTGGTCGTCACCATCAGCCAGAGCGGCGAAACCGCCGACACCCTGGCCGCCCTGCGCCATGCGCAAAGCCTGGGCATGGAGCACACGCTCACCATCTGCAACGTGGCCACCAGCGCCATGGTGCGCGAATGCAAGCTCGCCTACATCACCCGCGCCGGGGTCGAGATCGGCGTGGCCAGCACCAAGGCCTTCACCACGCAACTGGCGGGCCTGTTCTTGCTGACGCTGGCACTGGCGCAGTCCAAAGGCCGCCTTACCGCCGAGCAGGAGGCCGCCCACCTCAAGGCCATGCGCCACCTGCCCGTGGCATTGCAGGCGGTGCTGGCGCTCGAACCCCAGCTCATCGCCTGGGCCGAAGACTTCGCCCGCATGGAAAACGCCCTGTTCCTGGGCCGGGGCCTGCATTACCCCATTGCCATGGAAGGTGCGCTCAAACTCAAGGAAATCAGCTACATCCACGCCGAGGCCTACCCCGCCGGGGAACTCAAGCACGGCCCGCTGGCCCTGGTGACCAGCGCCATGCCCGTGGTGACCGTGGCGCCCAACGACGCCCTGCTGGAAAAGCTCAAGAGCAACATGCAGGAAGTGCGCGCGCGCGGCGGCGTGCTGTATGTGCTGGCCGACGCCGACACCCGCATCGAGAGCGGCGAAGGCCTGCACGTCATCCGCATGCCCGAACACTATGGGCCGCTCAGCCCGCTATTGCATGTGGTGCCGCTGCAGCTGCTGGCCTACCACACGGCCTGCGCACGGGGGACGGACGTGGACAAGCCGCGTAATCTGGCCAAGAGTGTGACGGTCGAATAGTGGGCGACCCTGTCAGGGCAATTCAGCACTCCCCATGCGCCCCAGAATGGTGCGCGTGCGCCCGGACAGGTAGGCCGAGTTGGGCATTTTTTCGAAGCGCTTGGGAGCGGGCAGCATCACGGCCAGGCGGGCGGCTTCGTGCGGGGCCAGCTGCGCAGCGCTTTTGCGGAAGTAGTGCCGGGCGGCGGCCTCGGCGCCGAAGATGCCGTTGCCCCATTCCACGTTGTTGAGGTAGATCTCCAGGATGCGCTCCTTGGAGAGGAACTGCTCCAGTGCCAGCGTGAGCACAAACTCCTGCCCCTTGCGCACCAGGGTGCGCTCGCCCGAGAGCAGCAGGTTCTTGGCCAGTTGCTGGGTGATGGTGGAGCCGCCCCGAATCCTGGGGGGGCGCACCGGTTTGTCGGGGGTGCGGGCCTGGGCTTTGGCGATTTGTGCCTCGGCCTTGGCGTTGCGCTCCCAGGCTTTTTCGATGGCGTTCCAGTCCACGCCTTCGTGGTTGACGAAGCCGTCGTCCTCCGATGCGATCACGGCGCGCTTGAGGTGGCTGCTGATCTGTGCGTAGGGCACCCATTGCTGGCGCCAGCGCAGGGTGTCGTCACCTGCGATCTGGGCCCAGGCTTCGGAGCGCTGGAAGGTGGTGGATTCGGGGTTGACCACCGCCATGGCGGCGATGCGCAGCACAAAGAACAGTTCCAGGGCCAGCGCCGCAAACGCGACAAGGCCGATCCAGCGCAGCAAGGCTCTCATGGGTGTGGGGCGCGCTAGCGCGATGGGGGTGTGAGCGCGGCCATCAGTGCGCGCAGCTCGGCCAGCACCTGGCCGCCCGGTGGGCGCACGCCGCGCCAGACCAGGAAGGCCTCGGCCGCCTGTTCCACCAGCATGCCCAGGCCGTCGCGCGCGTGTGCGCCGTGCTGCGTGGCCCAGTCCAGAAAGCCCTGCGCGGCGGGGCCGTACATCATGTCGTAGGCCAGGCTGCCGGGGCGCAGCACGCTTGCGGGCACAGGCACTTCGCCGCCCGCCAGGCTGCTGGCTGTGGCGTTAATAATAATATCAAAATTGGCCTCTAGCGATTGTGTGGATTGCGCAAGCAGCTCTGTTTTTTGTAGCAACGCAAGCGGTGCATGGCTTTGCGCCAGCGCCTGTGCGCGGGCCGGGGTGCGGTTGGCTACCGTGATGCTGCGCGGCCTTGCGGCCAGCAGCGGGCCCAGGGCACCGGCGGCGGCGCCGCCCGCGCCGATGAGCAGCACATCGCGCCCGGCAAGGCGGATGCCTGCGTTGCGCTCGATGTCGGCCACCAGGCCCAGGCCGTCGGTGTTGTCGGCGTGGATGGCGCCGTCCTTGAAGGTGAGGGTGTTGGCGGCGCCGGCCAGTTGCACGCGCTCGCTGCGGTGCGTGGCGGCCTGCGCAGCTTCGAGCTTGAAGGGCACGGTGATGTTGCAGCCCCGGCCTCCGGCGGCGGCGAAGGCGTGCAGCGCCTGGGCAAAGCCGTCCAGCGGCACCAGGCGGCGTTCGTAGTGCAGCGCCTGGCCGGTCAGCTCGGCAAAGCGGGCATGGATCCAGGGCGAGCGGCTGTGCTCCACCGGGTTGCCCATCACGCAGTATTGGTCGATCGATGTGGCGGAGAGGGTCATGGACGATTCTTCCTGGGGAGAGCGTTCCGGCGGGCGCGTTCCAGGCCAGCGGGCGCCGTGGAACGGGCTTTGCCCGGCCACTGGCGCCGTCCCCTGGGGGAAGGCGCCGACGGCGACTCAGGGGGGAAGGTTACCTCACGGTGGTTTCCAGGGTCTGGTCGCGGGTGAACTTGAAGCGCGACACCACGGCGATCTGGTCGGCCTTCTTGCGCATTTCGGCGCCAAACGGTCCAAACGGGCCCGAGGCCATGGCGATGGCTTCGGCCTGGCGGTCCAGCCGGGGGTTGCCCGAGCCCTGCACGATTTCGGTGGCCAGCACCCGGCCGTCGTGGTTCACGGTGACGATCATCACCAGCTCGCCATAGAGTTTCTGGCCGCCATATTCGGGGAAGTTGACCGTGCCCTTGTCCTCCACCTTGCGGCGCAAGGCGTCGTAGTACACGGCATACACCTCCTCGCGGGTGGCGGGGCTGATGTAGCGCTTCTTGGGGCGAGCGTTTTCTTCGTTGATGCGCTTTTCGATCTCGGCCAGGATCTTCACGAGCTGGCGGCGCCGTTCTTCCTGCGCGGTCTGTGCGGCGTTCTGGCTGGGCTTGCGCGGATCGGGCGCGGGCAAGGTGGCAATCTGCTTGCGCAGCTGGGCCAGCAGCTGGGTCTGTTCTTCCAGCATGGCATCGGTCTTGCGCTGGATTTCCTCAAAGTCGTCGCCCACGCTGGTCATGGCCGAATAGGGCAGCGGGCTGGTGGCCCGGCCTTTTTCGGCATCGCCCCCGCCGGCCAGCGAAAACTGGGCAATGGCCTGGGCCTTGGTGGGCGCTTCGTTCGAGCGCGCATTGACCAGGATGACTTCGAGCGGCGTGTCCTGGAACACGCGGTTGAAACCCTCGGGGTCGATGAAGCGCACGGACAGGATGGCTGCGTGCACGGCCAGCGACACGCCCAGCGTGAGCTGCAGCGTGCTGAAGCGGGTGAAAATATTTTTCATCGCAGGTATTGATCGCGCTACGTGCTACGAGTCATTTGCATTGCATGAAACGGGCGCGGCCCAGATCAGCTGCCCCCGCGCAAGGGCCGCCCCGCCGCGCTGGGGGCGTCCCCCTGCCCGCAGCGCGCAGCGCAGCGAGAGCGGGGGGAAGGAGCGCAGCGACACAGGGGGGAACTTCACTGCCGGGCCGCCCCAAGATGAAAAGCAGCCCCCTTGGGGGGCAGCGACCACACGAAGTGAGGGAGCGTGGGGGTCATGTTCACGGGGCCGGATTATCGGCGGCGGCGCCCGCTTCGGGCTCATTCACATCCACGGCGATGGCAAGGGGCCCGGCCACGGCGCTGTCGTCGTCCTCGCCACCCTCGTCGTCCACCGGGCCGTCGTCGCTGGTGTCCAGCGGGTCGTCCAGGCGTTCGAGCACGGTACCGTGCAGGTCAAGGGTGATTTCGTCCACCTCGCCCAGCTTGACGCGCAGGCGCGCGCCGCGCGGCAGGTTTTGCGCGCCCAGCACCGGAAAGACGAGGGGCAGCGTGTCGGCGCGCACCAGAAAGCTGCCGCCCGGGCCTTCCTTGAAGACGGTGGCTTCCAGCTCGGTGATGTTGTTTTGCTCCAGGTACTTGAGCGTCCAGAAGCGCTCCATGCCGGCCTGGTAGCCGTTGTAGGCGCTGTAGGCGGCGTCAAAGCTGCTGATGATGGAGAACAGCTCGGCGTCCTTGGGCTTGAAGGGGGCAGCCAGTGCTGCCGTGGCGCCGTGGCGCGCGCAGGCAATGATCTGCCACTGGTTCACCAGATCGACATAGCGGCGCAGTGGGCTGGTGGCCCAGGTGTAGCTTTTGACGCCCATGCCCGCGTGTGGCAGGGCCTTGGTGCCCATGCGCACTTTCACGCCCGGCGCCATGCTGGCCTGGCTGCGGTAGATGCCGGGCACGCCCAGGCTGGCCAGCCAGCCGCCCCAGGTGCTGTTGGCGACGATGGCGGCCTCGGCGACGATGAGGTCGAGCGGCGCGCCGCGCTGGCGCGTAGTGATCTGCACGGTCTCGCTGCCATCGGGCTCGCCGCCCTCTCCGCCCACGAGTCGGAAGTTGTAGTCCGGCCGGTTGAAGTTCTCGGGCTTGCCGCGCACCACTTCGCGCCCGGCCTTGAGTTTTTGTGCGAGGCGATGCAAAAAAGAGAGCTGCAAGCGCAGGCTGTATAAGCGCTCAGGCGTGTTTTCGACCTCAATACTCGGATCGGCCAGCCAGGCCTCCGTGACGATGTGGTCCAGCTGGTCGTGGCGCAGGTTGGCCACCACGGGCACGCGCTCCAGGCGGGTCTCGGTGGCGGTGATCTCCAGTGTGGCCTCGTCGATGGTGCAGTACAGCGACACGGCGGGGTTGGCGCGGCCCTCGTCCAGTGTGTAGATCTGCACCACGCTGTCGGGCAGCATGGTGATCTTGTAGCCCGGCATGTAGACGGTGGACAGGCGGTTGCGGCCCAGCTGGTCGATGGCGCTGCCCGGGGTAATCGCCAGTCCCGGCGCCGCGATGTGGATGCCCAGCGTGACCGTGCCTGTCCCGAGCCCGGAGACCGAGAGGGCGTCGTCGATTTCGGTGGTCTGCGAGTCGTCGATGGAAAACGCCTGCACCTCGGCCAGCGGCAGGTCGGCCGGGGGCTGGGGAGCGTCCAGCGCAGGAAAGCCCGTGCCCTTGGGGAAGTTGTCGAGCAGAAAGCGCTTCCAGTGGAACTGGTAGCTCGAATCAATGGCGCCCGCCTTTTGCAGCAGGTCGAGCGGCGCGGTGTGCGTGGCGCGGCTGGCTTCGACCACGGCCTTGTATTCGGGCGCGTTCTTGTCGGGGCGGAACAGGATTTTGTAGAGCTGTTCGCGAATCGGTGCGGGGCAGACACCTTGGCCGAGTTGTTCGGCCCATTCGGCAATCTGCGCCAGCACGGCTTTTTTCTTCTCGATGGCGGCCAGCGCCTGCTGCAGGATGTCGGCCGGGGCTTTCTTGAAACGCCCCTTGCCTGCGCGGCGGAAATAGTGCGGCGCCTCGTACAGCCGAAACAGCGCGGCGGCCTGCTCGGTCAGCGTGGCGTTCTCGGAAAAATAATCACGTGCCAGATCGGCAAAGCCAAATTCACCCTCGGGGGCAAACTCCCAGGCGAGCTGCAGGTCAATGGCCTGCGCCAGCGCCTGGCCTTGTGCGAGCAGGTCGGCGGGCGCGGGCTTTTCGAACTTGAGCAGGATATGGGCCGCCTTGGCCTTGACCCGTTTGCCCGAGTCGAGCTCGATCTGGGCCGAAGACTCGGCCTCGGAGAGGATGCGGCCGGCCAGAAACTTGCCGGATTCTTCAAACAATGCGTGCATGGGGGCCATTGTCCCATGCGCGCAGGGCCTGGCTGCGGCTACACCTCGATGAGCATGTTCGGCGCAAAGTGGGCGTTTTCCACGACCCCCTTGGGCGCGTAACCCCGCGGGTTGGCTACCACGCGCGTGGCGCCCAGCCAATAGTCGCAGCTGTGGTGCACATGGCCGTGCAGCCACAGGCGGGGTTGCCAGCGCAAAATGTGTGCCTCCAGGTTGGAGACAAAGCAGGCGTTCAGCGGGGAGCCCACAAACTGCGCGGCAATGCTGCCGGGGGACGGCGCAAAGTGAGTGACCACTACGGTGGGGCCATCAAAGGGCTCGGCAAAGCGCGTCTCCAGCCAGGCGACCGACTGGTCGAACAGCAGTTGCGACACAGCGGGGGTGAACCGGTCCGGAAAACCGGGCGCCACGCCAATGCGGTGGAAGTCGCGCACAAATTCCTGCGCCATCTGCAGGCCTTTCTCGCGCTGTTCGGGCGAATCGAACAGCCGGTAGTCCGACCACAGCGTACAACCCAGAAAGCGCACGCCCTGGTGCCGCCACTCCTCGCGTTCGAGTACGCGCACGGGGCTGCCCTGCGCCTGCTGGCGCAGCTCGGCCATGGTGCTGGCCAGGTCAGAGCCGTAGAACTCGTGGTTGCCCGCCACATACAGCGTGGGTTGGGCAAACTGCCGCGCCCAGGCCATGCCCGTGGCCGGGCGTTGCAGGTCGCCTGCCAGCACGACGACATCGGCGCTGGTGGGAGGCAATTCCAGGGGGTGCACCGACAGGTGCAGATCGGAGTAGAGGGCAATCTTCATGGCGTGCTTGCGGTACGAAAGGCATTTACGCCAGTTGCAGAAACTGCGCCACAGTGTCCAGGTGGTCGGCAAAGTCGCTCAGGCCATGGTCGCCGCCCTCCAGCAGGCGCAGCCGAGCGTGCGGGTAGCGCGCCACCATCTCGCGCCAGTCCAGCACCTCGTCGCCCTTGGCGATGATGGCCATCTGGCGGGCGGCGGGGCTTTGGTCGCGTACATCGAGCGCGCGCAGTTCGTCGACGAATTCGGGGGCAAAGTAAAAATGTTCTGCCGGGTCGTGCCAGCTGGTCTGGTCGCCGATGTGGCGCGCCAGGTCGCGGGCCGGGTACACCGCCGGGTTGAGCAGCACGCTGGGGCAGGCTGCCTGTTGCGCCACCCAGCTGGCGTAGTAGCCCCCCAGCGACGAGCCCACCACGGCCATCGTGGCGCGTGGCCAGGGGGCAATGCCGGCGCTCACCATCGCCATGGCGGCCCGGGGCGAGGGCGGCAGTTGCGGGCACCAGAAGTGCACGGACGGATGCCGGCGGGCCACGTGCTGCGCCATCAGCTGCGCCTTGGCTGACTGGGGTGACGAGCGAAAGCCGTGCAGGTAGAGAAGGTGGGTGGTGGTCATGTGATGGGTATCCGGGCAATCACTGGCTGCACTGCCGACTGGCAGGCATAAGATGGGCAGACCGGCGCGCCGCACCGTGCAGCGCCCGCCTTGCCCTCGTTCACCATGCCCGATTTTGCTCCGATTTCCTCTGCCAAGCGCCTCATGCGGGGAGGGCAGACGCCTGTGGCGCTGGGGCGGTTCGAGCTGCAGCGCATCCTGGGGCGGGGCGCCCAGGCCACGGTGTGGCTGGCGCACGACCCGCGCCTGCAGCGCCCGGTGGCCATCAAGTTGCTGCCGCCCGTGCAGGACCAGGACGCCTCGGTGCTGGACCACTGGCTGCGCGAGGCCCGCCATGTGGGGCGCCTCGCACACCCGCACATCGTCCCGGTGTTCGAGGCCGACGTGCAGGGCCTGCAGCCCTACATCGTGTTCGAGTATGTGCCCGGCAACACGCTGGCCGAGCACCTGCTGCAGCGCGGACGCTGCGCCCCGCACGACGCCGTGGCCCTGATGGTCGATGTGCTCGACGGCCTGCAGGCGGCCCATGCGGCGGGCATCGTGCACCGTGATTTGAAACCTTCGAACGTGATGGTCGATGCCCAGCGCCACGCCCGGGTGATGGATTTCGGCATGGCGGCGGCCGTGGCCAGTGCCTCCGATGCCCAACTGGCCAGCGGCACACCGGCCTACATGGCGCCCGAGGCCACGGCGGGCGCGGCGCCAGCGCCGTCCATGGACATCTATTCGGCAGCGCTGGTGCTGGTGGAACTGCTGACCGGGCGGCCCCTGATCCACCAGAGCGACACCTGGCAGGCGCTGTACCGCATCGCCAATGAAACGCTGGAGCTGCCCGAGGATCTGGGCCCTGGCGTGGACGATGCGTTGCGTGCAATCCTGCTGCGCGCCCTGGCGCGCGATCCCTCGGCGCGCTTTGTGTCGGCCGCGGATTTTCGTGATGCATTGCGCGCCTGGGCTGCCCCGGCCAGCGCACCCACGGCGCAGAGCAACGCCACGCTCGACTTTCTGTTGCGGCGCATGCGCCACAAGAGCGACTTCCCGGCGTTGTCCGATTCGGTGGCGCGCATCCAGCGGGTGGCCAGTTCGGAGGACGACAGCATCAGCGATCTGACGCACGAGATCCTCAAGGACGTGGCGCTCACGCACAAGCTCTTGCGGCTGGTCAACAGCGTGCACTTTGCCCATGCCAGCCGGGGCACGGTGAGCACCGTCTCGCGTGCGGTCAGCCTGGTGGGGTTCAACGCGGTACGCAACATGGCGCTCAGCCTGGTGATGCTGGACCACATGCAGGACCAGCAGCATGCCAGCCAGATGCGGGAGGAATTCCTGCGCGCCATGATGGCCGGGTCCGTGGCGGCCGAGCTGTGTGGTGCCGCCGCCGAGGCCGAGGAAGCCTTCATTGGCGCCATGTTCCAGAACCTGGGCCGCATGCTGTGTGAGTTCTATTTTCCGGAA
Source organism: Giesbergeria sp. (assembly GCA_026647025.1). GTDB lineage: Bacteria > Pseudomonadota > Gammaproteobacteria > Burkholderiales > Burkholderiaceae_C > Simplicispira. The sequence continues at coordinate 11,668 of JAPKHH010000038.1, read as the reverse complement.
GAGGCCGGCCAGATCCGCGCCATCGTGGCAGCGGGCCGCACCGAGGGCGGTGAGGAAGCTGCGGCGCAGCAGGTGCTGGGCGTGGGGCTGGAAGACCTGGGCGCTGGTGTGGCACGGGTCTGGGGCCTGCCCGAGGCCTTGCAGCGCTGCATCCGCAAGCCCCTGGGTTCGCCGCCCATGCGCCCGCCAGAAAAGGGTGTGGAGCGCCTGCGCTGGGTGGCCCGCGCCGCCAACGAAGTGGCCAGCACCCTGCTGCTGGCCGATGCGCAGCAGGTCGAGGCGCGCCTGCAGGGGCTGGCCGCGCAGTATGCGCGCACGCTTGCCCTGTCGGCGCAGGCCATTGCCGAAGCCACCTTGCGGGCCCGCCGCCAGCTGGTGGCCATGGCCGATGCCCTGGACCTGCGGGTGGCGCCCGATGCACCGGCGGCCCGCCTGCTCCAGTTGCCCGCGTCCCCGGCGGTGGGTGATGGTGCACCGGACGACGCCCTGGCTGCGCACGAACTGCGCCCCCAGGCCACCCAGCCGCTGCCCCCGGCCGCGCCGGGTGCGCACGGCGGCCAGGCTGCCCTGGCGCAGGTGGCCGAAGTGCTGTCCGCGGGTATCCAGGACATCACCAACGCCATGGTGGATGAAGGATTCAAGCTCAACGATGTGCTGCGCATGATCCTGGAAACCATGTTTCGCGCGCTGGGTGCGCAGCGCATGGTGTTCTGTCTGCGCGATGCCAAAACCGACGTGCTGACCGGCCGCTTCGGCCTGGGCGAGGGCAACGATGTGGCCGTGCGTGCCATGGCGGTGCCGCTCAGGACCCCCGGCGACCTGTTTGCCGCCGTGTGCCTGCGCGGGGCCGACACGCTGATCGAAGATGCCACCGAGCCGCGCATGCAGGCGCGCCTGCCCGCCTGGTACCGCAGCAGCCTGGACGCTCCCACCTTCTTGCTGTTGCCCCTGCAGATGAAGGGACGGCCTTTTGCGCTGATCTATGCCGACCATGTCCACCCCGGGGGCATTGCCGTGGACGACAAGGCCCTCGGGCTGCTGCGCACCCTGCGCAACCAGGCCGTGATGGCGTTCCGCCAGGCGGGCTGACGGCGCGCGGGGTGCAGGGGCGGGCGCACGCCCGATAATTGCGCCATGGCAACCACTTTCGACAAACCGACACTCGCGCAGCGCATCCTGCCCCTGTTCCAGGGCTTTGACGGCTGGCTGGTGGGCGTCGTCCTGCTGCTGGCCGGTGCGGGCCTGCTGGCCATGTATTCCTCCGGCTATGACCACGGTACGCGCTTTTCCGACCATGGCCGCAACATGCTGATCGCCGTGTCCATACTGTTCGTGGTGGCGCAGATCCCGCCCCAGAAGCTGATGGCCATGGCGGTGCCCCTGTATGCCCTGGGCGTGGCCCTGCTGGTGGCGGTGGCGCTGTTTGGCATCACCAAGAAGGGCGCGCAGCGCTGGATCAACCTGGGCATCGTGATCCAGCCCAGCGAGCTGCTCAAGATCGGCATGCCGCTGATGCTGGCCTGGTGGTTCCAGAAGCGCGAAGGCCAGTTGCGCCCACTCGACTTCGGGGTCGCCGCCTTGCTGCTGGCCGTGCCGGTGGGGCTGATCATGAAGCAGCCCGATTTGGGAACTTCGCTGCTGGTGCTGGCCGCAGGCTTGTCGGTCATCTTTTTTGCCGGGCTGCCCTGGAAGCTGGTCGTGCCGCCCGTGCTGCTGGGGGCGGTGGGTATCGCACTGATCGTCGGTTTCGAGCCCCAGTTGTGCGCCAACGGGGTGCGCTGGCCGGTGCTGCACGACTACCAGCAGCAGCGCATCTGCACGCTGCTGGACCCCACGCGCGACCCGCTGGGCAAGGGCTTTCACATCATCCAGGGGATGATTGCCATTGGCGCGGGCGGGGTATTTGGCAAGGGCTTCATGGCGGGCACACAGACCCACCTCGAATTCATCCCCGAGCGCACCACCGATTTCATTTTTGCCGCTTTTTCCGAGGAATTCGGCCTGCTCGGCAACCTGTTCCTGATCGTGTGCTTTCTGTTCCTGGTCTGGCGCGGGCTGGCCATTGCCATGGGGGCAGGCACGCTGTTTGGCCGCCTGATGGCGGGCGCGGTGTCCATGATCTTCTTCACCTATGCCTTTGTGAACATGGGCATGGTCAGCGGCATTCTTCCTGTGGTGGGGGTGCCGCTGCCGTTTGTCAGCTATGGCGGAACGGCCATGGTCACGCTGGGGCTGGCGCTGGGCATTCTGATGTCCATCGTGCGCGCGCAGCGCCAGCCTGCGCAGGAAGCACGGCCGGTGGTCTGACCCCGCGTCGCAGGAGGCGACCGGGTTTTCGAACAGGTTCTAGAATCGCCGGATGACCCTTCGCTCCCCCTCCGCTGCTGCGCAGAGCGCGCCCACTGTCCAGCGCATCGATATTGCACGCCAGCTCCTGCTGGCCCCCTTTGGCCTGGATGAAGGCCACCTGGCGCGCGCGCTGGGCGAGATTCGCGCCCACCAGGTGGACGATGCCGACCTGTATTTCCAGTACACCCGCAGCGAAGGCTGGAGCCTGGAGGAGGGCATCGTCAAGACGGGCTCGTTTTCCATCGACCAGGGTGTGGGCGTGCGCGCCGTCAGCGGTGAGAAGACCGCCTTTGCCTATTCCGACGACATCTCCGAGGCCTCCTTGCTGGACGCGGCGCGCACTGTGCGATCCATTTCGGCTGCAAGGCAAGGTGGTAAAGCGCGAGTAGCCAGTAAAAAAATAGCAAAAAGCCGCAGGCTGTATGCGGGAATCGACCCCATTGCGTCGCTGGACAGCGTGGCCAAGGTGTCCTTGCTGGAGAAGGCAGAGCAGCTGGCACGCGCCAAGGACCCGCGCGTAGCCCAGGTCATGGCCGGGCTGGCCAGCGAATACGACGTGGTGCTGGTGGCCCGGGCCGACGGGACCCTGGCTGCGGATGTGCGGCCCCTGGTGCGTTTGTCCATCACCGTGATCGCCGAACAGGGCGGGCGCCGCGAGATGGGTTCCGCCGGTGGCGGCGGGCGTTTCGGGCTGGACTACTTCGATGACGAGCAGATTGCCCAGTATGTGAACGAGGCTGTGCATGCGGCGCTCGTCAATCTGGAATCCCGCCCCGCACCGGCCGGTGAGATGACCGTGGTGCTCGGCCCCGGCTGGCCCGGCATCCTGCTGCACGAGGCTATCGGCCATGGGCTGGAGGGCGACTTCAACCGCAAGGGGTCGAGTGCCTTCAGCGGCCGCATCGGCCAGCGCGTGGCGGCCAAGGGCGTGACGGTGCTCGACGACGGCACCCTGACCGACCGCCGCGGTTCGCTCAACGTGGACGACGAAGGCAATACCAGCGCGCGCAACGTGCTGATCGAAGACGGCATTCTCAAGGGCTATATCCAGGATTCGCTCAACGCCCGCCTGATGGGCGTGGCGCCTACCGGCAACGGGCGGCGTGAAAGCTATGCGCACATTCCCATGCCGCGCATGACCAACACCTACATGCTGGGCGGCGACAAGGACCCGCAGGAAATCGTGGCCAGCATCAAGAAGGGGCTGTACGCCACCAATTTTGGCGGTGGACAGGTGGACATCACTTCAGGCAAGTTCGTGTTTTCGGCCAGCGAGGCTTACTGGGTGGAAAACGGCAAGATCCTCTACCCCGTCAAAGGGGCGACCATCATCGGCAGTGGCCCTGAATCGCTCAAGCGCGTGGGCATGGTCGGCAATGACATGCGCCTGGACAGCGGCGTGGGCACCTGCGGCAAGGAGGGCCAGAGCGTCCCCGTGGGCGTGGGCCAGCCCACGTTGCGCATCGACGGCCTGACGGTGGGCGGAACGGCCTGACGGGGCGCCGCGTTGCGCATCGGACACGCTGCGGCCCGCGCCCCGGTCGTGGGGTGAGCACAATCAGGACAGGCGTCGCACAATGGTGCGCATGGCCCTGACGCGCCCCCTTTCCCAACTGACGATCCAGTCGTTTGGCGACATCAGCCGCTTCCTGCGCGAGGGTGTGGCAGACGAGGAGTCGCGCCAGATGCGCGACAGCATGGTCGTGCTGGCGCAGGCGGTGGATACGGCGGTGCGTTCGCGCCGTGCGCGCAGCGATGCGGTCGACATCACACGCCATGCGGCTGCGTTGGTGCAGGCGGTGCGTGCACACCAGCTCTTTCTGACCGGCCTGGGTTCGGCCTGGCACTCGCTGTATGAGTTCGGCGCCTACCAGAACGCCCTGCGCGAACTGCGCCGCGCCGTGGAGTCCTGGCACAAGGCGCTGGTGCAGCGCCGTGCGGACGAAGGGGCCGGATTCGACCGGATGGAGCTGCTGGCCTGGCGCACACTGGGCGAAGGCCTGTTGCTCATCGATATGTATGAGCAGGGCGGACAGGCGCACAGCGAGCCACCGCCGCGTGAGCGCCGTCCCCAGGGCCTGTGGGCACGCGCACTGGACTGGTGGGGCCGCGCCCGGCGCTGAGGCCTGGTGCAAATGTGCTACATTGTGCGAATGCACATGCCCCGCGCTTTTTATTTTTGGTTTTGGTTCTCGGTCCCTGGCGGATGAGAGGCAAGCGCGCAAGCACCTGAACACTTCCCACCCAACCGCCGACGCTGCAGAGCCCGGCGGTTTTTTGTTTTTCAGCCCTTTTTTTCAAACCTTCCGAGAGAAAGCATCCCATGACAGCCAAGTCCCTTCCTGCCAGCACTGATGCGTGGTACCGCAGCGTCGAGAAAACCAGCCAGACCGACGACGAACGCATCAAGGACATCACTGTGTTGCCTCCCCCCGAGCACCTGATCCGCTTTTTCCCCATCAGCGGAACACCTGTGGAAGCGCTGATCACCCAGACCCGCAAGGCCATCCACAACATCATTGCAGGCAAGGACGACCGTCTGTTGGTTGTCATCGGGCCCTGCTCCATCCACGACCCGGCAGCGGCGCTGGACTATGCCCGCCGCCTGCAGGTGGCGCGCGAGCAGTACAAGGACACGCTGGAAATCGTGATGCGCGTCTACTTCGAAAAACCGCGCACCACCGTGGGCTGGAAGGGCCTCATCAACGACCCCTACCTGGATGAGAGCTACCGCATTGACGAGGGCCTGCGCATTGCGCGCCAACTGCTCATCGAGATCAACCGGCTGGGCGTACCGGCGGGCAGCGAGTTTCTGGACGTGATCTCGCCCCAGTACATTGGCGACCTGATCGCCTGGGGCGCCATCGGCGCGCGCACGACGGAGAGCCAGGTGCACCGCGAGCTGGCCTCGGGCCTCTCGGCCCCCATCGGTTTCAAGAACGGCACCGACGGCAACATCCGCATTGCCACCGACGCCATCCAGTCGGCCAGCCGGGGTCACCACTTCCTGTCGGTGCACAAGAATGGCCAGGTGGCCATCGTCAACACCAAGGGCAACAAGGACTGCCACGTGATTCTGCGCGGCGGCAAAGTGCCCAACTACGACGCAGCCAGCGTGGCGGCGGCCTGCAAGGACCTGGAGGCGGCCAAGCTGCCCGCCACCCTGATGGTGGACTGCAGCCATGCCAACAGCAGCAAGCAGCACGAGAAGCAGCAGGACGTGGCGCGCGACATTGCCGACCAGATCAAAGGCGGATCGCGCAGCGTGTTTGGCCTGATGATCGAAAGCCACCTGGTGGCCGGAGCCCAGAAGTTTTCGCCTGGCAAGGAATCGCCCGGTGCGCTGGAATATGGCAAGAGCATCACCGATGCCTGCCTGGGCTGGGACGATTCCTTGCGTTGCCTGGGCGAATTGTCGGCGGCCGTACAGGCGCGCAGGGAACGGGCGAAGGCGTAGTGGCGCACCATGGCCTGTCCGCGCAGTGTCGGTGGCAGGTCTGAAATGGAATAAGCTTGCCACTTGGGCCGTGCACTGTGCGCGGCACTCTCTCACAACAAAGAAAGGCATCCTGATGCACAGCGTAGTGACGGTCACCCTCGATCCCAGCCAGGAATTTCGCTTCGAGCTTGATGGTGTGGAGCCCATGGCGCACGAGGATGCGCGCCGGTGGCTTGACAACGAATTCATTCGCATGGAATGCGAGCCCCTGCGCGCCAGCGGCAAGGTACTGATGGCCGACAAGGTGCTGACCGTGGCCGCCGCAGCCGGAGCAGCCATGCTGGGTGATCGGGCATGGCTGGCCGATTTTGCCCGTGCCACCAGCGCGGCCCTGGCACGGCCCGTGGTGCGCGTGGACGTTCAGTCCATGACGATCAATTATTGATAAAAACAGGCTCCAGCGCTTACTGGTAAAGCGCTAATGGCTATAAAAAATATAGCAAAACTGCCGCGCACAGGTAGTTTTGCTATTCCAATGCCTCCGGTGAACCAGCGGCGAGCGCCTGCAGCAGGCGCTCGTGCACGCCGCCAAAAGCACCATTGCTCATGCAGACGATGTGATCGCCGGGCCGTGCGGCCTGCGTGATCTGCTGCACCAGTTGGTCCAGTGTGGCGGCCGTGCGCGCCCGTCCCTGCGGCCCGGTGCCCAGGGGCGCCAGCGCAGCGCTGGCATCCCAGTCCAGCCCGGCGGTATGGCAGAACGCCAGATCGGCGCTTTCCAGGGCCCAGGGCAGCTGGGCTTTCATGGTGCCCAGCTTCATGGTGTTGCTGCGCGGCTCGAAAACCGCCAGGATGCGTGCCTCTTTGCCTACGCTGCGGCGCAGGCCATCGAGCGTGGTGCGCAGGGCGGTCGGGTGGTGGGCAAAATCGTCGTACACCGCAATGCCGCGCACCATTCCGCGCAATTCCATGCGACGCCGCACATTCTGGAACCGGGTCAGGGCCGCCGCCGCCACGGCGGGTGCTACGCCCACATGGTGCGCCGCAGCGATGGCAGCCAGGGCGTTGAGCTGGTTGTGGGTTCCCGTGAGGCTCCATTCCACGCGGGCGACGCTTTTGCCGTGCTGCAAGACATCAAAGGCGCCAGGTTCGCCCTGGGCCGAAAAATCGCTCACGGCCGCGCCAAAGCTGCGCACGCCACTCCAGCAACCCTGGTGCAGCACGCGCGCCAGGCTTTCCTCCAGACCATTGACGACCACGCAGCCCGATGGTGGTACGGTGCGCACCAAATGGTGGAATTGGCGCTCGATCGATGCAAGATCATCAAAGATGTCGGCATGATCGAACTCCAGATTGTTCAGCACGGCGGTGCGCGGGCGGTAATGCACGAACTTGCTGCGCTTGTCGAAAAAGGCGGTGTCGTATTCGTCCGCCTCGATGACGAACAACGGGGCGCTGCCCAGGGGGCCGGTGCCGGGCGCGGGGCGCGTGGCGGCGCCCAGGCGCGCAGAAACACCAAAATCCAGCGGCACGCCACCTACCAGGAAACCCGGCTCCAGACCTGCGCACTCCAGAATCCAGGCCAGCATGGAGGTGGTGGTTGTCTTGCCATGCGTGCCCGCCACTGCCAGCACATGGCGCCCCTGCAAGACATGCTCGGCCAGCCACTGCGGCCCGCTGGTATAGGGACTGCCGGCGTCCAGGATGGCTTCCATCAGGGGAAACTTGGGATTGCCATCGGCCAGCCGGGCGCGGCTGACCACATTGCCCACCACAAACATATCGGGCTGCAGCGCCATCTGGTCGGCGCCATAGCCTTCGATCAGTTCGATGCCGAGCGCGCGCAACTGGTCGCTCATGGGAGGGTAGACGCCGGTGTCGCAGCCAGTCACCTTGTGGCCTGCGGCCCGCGCCAAGGCAGCCAGACCCCCCATGAAGGTGCCACAAATCCCCAGAATGTGTATATGCATGGGTGCCGATTCTAAGGTGATGGCGAAAAATGCTTGCAGGGCTTGTTCAGCAAGCGCTGCCAGCTATCAAAAGAAGAGTTTTTTTGTCGGGTGAACGCATCTTGGATGCAGCCAAAGGGCCTGCAGGATGCAGGGGTGCGGGGCTTTCCCCTCGGACCGGGGGGGAGGTTCGGGTCACAATGCAGCCAAAGATCTGCACCATGCAAACGACCCTGTCCTGCGAGATTGCCCAAGCCGCTGCCCGCCTGGTGGTGGAAGAGGGGCTGGAATACGGCCCTGCCAAGCGCGGTGCCGTCAAACTGCTGGCGCTGCCTGCCCGCACGCCGCTGCCCGGCAACGAGGTGGTCGAAGATGCGGTGCGGGAGCACATTGCCTTGTTCTGCGCCGATACGCAGCCCGCCGAACTTCGTGCCCTGCGCAGGGTGGCTCTGGGCTGGATGGACCGTATGGCCGCTTTCCGTCCGCATCTGGGCGGGGCTGTCTGGCATGGCACGGCGACAAGAATGTCGGATATTTATCTGCAATTGTTTTGCGATGACCCCAAATCGGCTGAAATAGCATTGATTGATCACGGTGTAAGCTATGAAACCGGCATGTTGCCGGGCCTGCATGGCAAGCCGGTGGATACGCTCAGTGTGGGGGCTCTCTCGCCCGAGCTCGGCTTGGTGGTGGGCGTGCATCTGTTGATCTACGACCTTGATGACTTGCGCGGCGCTCTGCGGCCCGATGTGCGGGGACGGTCGCCCCGTGGTGATGCGGCGGCTGTACGCCAGCTTTTGGAGCCTGATCTGTGACAAATTCCCTTCCATCGCCTCCCGGTGAAGACACGGCAGACTTGCTGGAGGCCCCTGCGGCGAGGCGGCGCCATCTGCGGCTGTATGCCGGGGTGGCAGTGGCAGCGGCCGCTGCAGGAGGGGGCTGGGCCTGGTGGCGCAACCAACCCTCGGCCGGAGATGCGGGCGCCAGCCAGGCGTTCTGGGATTTGTCTTTTGATACCCCCGCAGGTCAGCCCTTGGCAGCAAAGGCTTTCAGGGGGAAGCCTTTGCTGCTGAATTTCTGGGCGACCTGGTGCCCTCCCTGCATTGCAGAACTTCCCTTATTGAATGAGTTCTACCGTGAAAATGCAGCCAAAGGTTGGCAAGTAATGGGTATTGCCGTGGATCAGCCATCGGCGGTGCGGGGGTTCCTGGAGCGTACGCCGCTCGATTTCCCGATTGTCATGGCGGGACTGGGGGGTACCGACCTGTCGCGATCGCTGGGAAATCTGGGGGGCGGGCTGCCCTTTACCGTGTTGTTCGGAGCGGATGGGCGCATCCTGCACCGTAAAATCGGCCAGGTCACGCCCGAGAATCTGCGCCAGTGGTCGCGGCTGATTTGAGGGGGCGATAGATGGGGCGATAGAGATTCTGGCTTGGTCCGATGGGATCAATTGACGAAAATTGCTGCCGGAAGAAGAGAAAAGGGTGAAATTGGAGTAAATTCGCGCCCTATTCCGTTATTAGCTGTTGGAGTTCCCATGGATTTGCGAAAACTCAAGACCTTGATCGACCTGGTGTCCGAGTCGAATGTGTCTGAACTCGAAATCACCGAGGCCGAAGGCAAGGTCCGCATTGTCAAGAGCGGCGGTACGGTGGTCCAGCAGTACGCACCGGCCCCGGCACCCATGGCACCAGCGCCCGCCCAGCCTGCCGCTGCACCGGTTGCAGAGCTTCCGGCACCCGCCGAACCCGCCGGCCATGTCGTGAAATCGCCCATGGTGGGGACCTTCTACCGTGCGTCCAGCCCCGGTGCCAAGGCTTTTGTCGAGGTGGGCAGCCAGGTCAAGGAAGGCGAAACCATCTGCATTATCGAGGCCATGAAGATTCTCAACGAGATCGAGGCCGACAAGGCGGGCACCGTCACGCGCATTCTGGGTGAAAACGGCCAGGCGGTGGAATACGGGCAGCCCCTGTTCGTGATCGAATGAGAGAGTACAACCCCCTGAGCGGTTTCGCCGCTTTCTCCCTCTCTCGCAGGGTGGTGCACTGTGGGAAGGGAGGCGCCGCCAGCGTGGCGGGGCGATCCTTGCGCGGTGGTCGCAGGCCGTGTCCGTTTCAGGCGCCGCACGCATCGTGTGTCATTGTGGGCAAACAATATGTTTAAAAAGATTCTTGTCGCCAATCGTGGCGAAATCGCCCTCCGTATCCAGCGTGCCTGCCATGAACTGGGCATCAAGGCGGTGATGGTTTATTCCGAGGCTGACCGTGACGCCAAGTACGTCAAGCTGGCCGAGGAGGCCGTCTGCATAGGCCCTGCGCCCTCGCCGCTGTCCTACCTCAACATGCCGGCCATCATCTCGGCGGCCGAGGTGACCGACGCCGAGGCCATTCACCCCGGCTATGGCTTCCTGTCGGAAAACGCCGACTTTGCCGAGCGCGTGGAGCGCAGCGGCTTTCAGTTCATCGGCCCCACGCCGGAGTCGATCCGCATCATGGGCGACAAGGTGTCGGCCAAGCAGGCCATGATCAAGGCAGGCGTACCCTGTGTGCCGGGATCGGATGGCGAACTGCCTGACGATCCGGTGCAGATCAAGCGCATCGCCAAGGCCATTGGCTATCCCGTCATCATCAAGGCCGCAGGTGGCGGTGGCGGGCGCGGCATGCGCGTGGTGCACACCGAGGCGGCACTCATCAACGCGGTACAGATGACCAAGGCCGAAGCGGGTGCCGCGTTTGGCAATCCGGCGGTCTATATGGAGAAATTCCTCCAGAACCCGCGCCACATCGAGATCCAGATCCTGGCCGACAAGCACCGCAACGCCGTGTACCTGGGCGAGCGCGACTGCTCCATGCAGCGGCGCCACCAGAAGGTGATCGAGGAGGCGCCTGCTCCCGGTATTCCGCGTCGAATGATCGATCGCATTGGCGACCGCTGCGTGGCTGCGTGCAAGAAGATCGGCTATCGGGGCGCGGGCACGTTCGAGTTTCTCTACGAGAACGGTGAGTTCTACTTCATCGAAATGAACACCCGCGTGCAGGTGGAGCATCCGGTGACCGAATGGATCACCGGGGTGGACATTGTCAAGACGCAGATCATGGTGGCTGCGGGCGAGAAGCTGCCCTTCACCCAGCGCCAGATCGAGATCCGTGGCCACGCGATCGAATGCCGGATCAACGCCGAGGACCCGTACAAGTTCACACCTTCCCCGGGGCGGATCACGATGTGGCATGCGCCGGGCGGGCCGGGCGTGCGCGTGGACTCCCACGCCTACACCAACTATTTTGTGCCGCCCAACTACGACTCGATGATCGGCAAGCTCATCGTGCACGGCGACACGCGCGAGCAGGCGCTGGCGCGCATGCGCACAGCCCTGTCCGAGACCGTTATCGAAGGCATCAACACCAACGTGCCCCTGCACCGCGAACTGATGGTGGACGCCAAGTTCATGGAAGGCGGCACCAACATCCACTACCTGGAAGAGTGGCTGTCGCAGCGCCAGCGCTGAGTGAAGCAGGTGCCCATGCCGGGTGCCATTTGCGGAAAACCTGAACATGCATGAACTGAGCCTGCTGTGCCCGCAAGACCGGGTGGAAACCTTGAGCGAGGCGCTGGAGGCGCTGGAGGCGCTCAGCGTGTCGGTCGAAGATGCCGACGCGCAGACCGACGCCGAGCAGGCGCTCTTTGGCGAGCCCGGCATGCCGCCGCCCCAGGCAGGTTGGCAGCGTAGCAAGGTGGTTGCCTTGTTTGCCACCGAGGAGGCGGCGCTCGAAGCACAGGCGCTGTTGGCGGTGCAGGACTTTTTTGAAGGCTGTACCGTGGTGGCGCTGGCGCCGCTGCAGGACCAGGACTGGGTGCGACTGACGCAGTCACAGTTTGCGCCGGTGGACATCACGCCCGATTTCTGGATCGTGCCCACTTGGCACGAGCCGCC
>JAPKHH010000037.1:0-26112 GCA_026647025.1 Giesbergeria sp. | reverse complement strand
GGACCCGGCCAAAGCCCCCATGCTGCTGCGCCGCCAACTGGCCGAAAACGACGAGGGTGTGCAGGAGCAGCGCCGCTTCATTGCCGGACAGGACCAGGAAAAGCGCCGCATCCATCAGCGCTTTGACGAAGAGCTGGCGCAGCTGCGGGAGCTATGGGCTGCCCAGCGCGCCGTACCGGCGCTGCCGGTGCCCCCGCCCGTGACGACAGCGCGTTAGGGCGGCGCGCGAGGGATTTGTCCGGCGTTGCCTTAGCCCAGGCGCGCGCGCAGCAGGTCGGTGGCCTGTTGCGGGTTGGCCTTGCCCTTGCTGGCCTTCATGACCTGGCCCACCAGTGCGTTGAACGCCTTGTCCTTGCCGGCCTTGAATTGCGCCACGTTGTCGGGGTTGGCTGCAATGACTTCGTCGATGATTTTCTCCAGCGCGCCGGAGTCGTTCATCTGCTTGAGGCCCCTGGATTCAATGATGGCGTCCACATCGCTGCCCTCGCCTTGCCACAAGGCATCAAACACCTGTTTGGCAGCATTGTTCGAGATCGTGCCGTCGGCAATGCGTGCCAGCATGGTGGCCAGCTGCGCGGTGGTGAGGGGGGCTTGCTCCATCGCCATTTCGCCGGCATTCAGGCGCCGCGACATTTCTCCCATGATCCAGTTGCTGGCCAACTTGGCCTGGCCGCTGGCCTGGGCCACGGCTTCAAAGTAGGTCGCCATGGCCTTGCTTTGCGTGAGCGTCGTGGCGTCGTACTCGGGCAGGCCGTAGTCCTGCACGAAGCGCGCCGCCATGGCGCGGGGCAACTCCGTCATTTGCGCGCGGGTGGTCTCCACCCACGCGGGGGCAATCACCAGGGGGGGCAGATCCGGGTCGGGGAAGTAGCGGTAGTCGGCTGCGTCTTCCTTGGTACGCATGGCGCGTGTCTCGCCCGTGTCGGGGTTGAACAGCACGGTGGCCTGCTCGATCGCGCGGCCGTCTTCGATTTCCTCGATCTGCCAGCGGATCTCGTAGTCGATTGCCTGCTGCATGAAACGGAAGCTGTTGAGGTTCTTGATCTCGCGGCGCGTGCCCAGCGGCTGGCCGGGCTTGCGCACGGAGACGTTGGCATCGCAGCGGAACGACCCTTCCTGCATGTTGCCGTCGCAGATGCCGATCCAGGTGACGATCTTGTGCAGTTCCTTGGCATAGGCCACGGCTTCTTCGGACGAGCGCATGTCGGGCTCGGTCACGATCTCCAGCAGAGGCGTGCCTGCGCGATTGAGGTCGATGCCCGATTGGCCAATGAAATCTTCATGCAGCGATTTGCCAGCGTCTTCTTCCAGGTGGGCGCGTACCAGGCGCACGGTTTTCTTTTCGTCGCCGAGAAAGAACTCGACCTCGCCGCCCTGCACCACCGGGATCTCGAACTGGCTGATCTGGTAGCCCTTGGGCAGGTCGGGGTAGAAGTAGTTCTTGCGCGCAAAAATGCTCACTGGCGCAATGTGGGAGCCCAGGGCCAGCCCCAATTTGATAGCGCAGGCGACGGCTTCCCGATTCATCACGGGCAGCGTGCCGGGCAGGGCCAGGTCCACCGCGCAGGCCTGGGTGTTGGGCTCGGCGCCAAACGCCGTCGGGGCGCGGCTGAAGATCTTGCTCTTCGTGGCCAGCTGGGTGTGGGTCTCGAAGCCGATGACGACTTCGTAACCGTGGATCAGTTTCGCAGACATGGGGAGCTGTCCTTGGCTATCAAAATAGGAGCTTGTAGCGTTTGATTTGTAATATTTTCAGCATGTTTTTATGCTGAATCTCTTTTCCATCAAGCGCTGTCAGCTATGGTTTTCAGAGCGGACTGCGCAAATGGAAATCCGTGGCCTGCTGCAGGCGGTGGGCCGCGTTGAGCAGGCGCGCCTCCTGGAAGTAGTTGCCGATGAGCTGCAGGCCTACCGGCATGCCGCCCTCGCCAAAGCCTGCAGGCACGCTCATGCCGGGCAGGCCTGCCAGCGAGGCCGGCAGCGTGAAGATGTCGGCCAGGTAGTCGGCCAGCGGGTCGCTGCCATGCTCGCCGAGCTTCCAGGCCACGGTGGGTGCCACGGGGCCGGCAATCACATCGCAGTGCTGGAACGCACTCTGGAAGTCGTCGGCGATCATGCGGCGGATCTTTTGCGCCTGCAGATAGTAGGCGTCGTAGTAGCCGTGCGAGAGTACATAGGCACCGATCATGATGCGGCGCTTGACCTCGGCGCCAAACCCTTCGGCGCGGGTTTTCTTGTACATGTCCACCAGGTCGGAATACTGGCTGGCACGGTGGCCGAACTTCACGCCATCGAAGCGCGAGAGGTTGGACGAAGCCTCGGCCGGCGCGATGATGTAGTACACGGGAATGGACAACTCGGTGCGCGGCAGATGGATGGGCACCAGTGTTGCGCCCAGCTTCTCGTATTCCTGGAGTGCACCGTCCACGGCAGCACGCACGTCGGGCGCCAGGCCATCGCCAAAGAACTCCGCCGGAATGCCGATGCGCAGTCCGTCAATGGAGTCATTGAGCGAACGGCTGAAGTCTTCGCAGGGCAGGTCGAGCGAGGTGGAGTCGCGGTCCGGGTCGGGGCCGCACATGGCGGAGAGCAGCAGTGCGCAGTCCTCGGCCGAACGGGCCATGGGGCCGGCCTGGTCCAGGCTGGAGGCGAACGCGACCATGCCGTAGCGGCTGGCGCGGCCATAGGTGGGCTTGATGCCGGTGATGCCGCAAAAGCTGGCGGGCTGGCGAATGGAGCCGCCGGTGTCGGTGCCCGTCACGGCCGGGGCCAGGCGTGCGGCCACGGCCACGGCGCTGCCGCCCGACGAGCCGCCGGGGATGCGATCGGTTGCCCAGGGGTTGCGCACGGGCGCGGGCGCGTCGAAACCGATGGGAGCGACGGCCGAATTTTCGTTGGCCGAGCCCATGGCGAATTCGTCGCAGTTGAGCTTGCCCAGGGTCACGGCGCCCGCTGCCGCCAGGCGCGTGACGACCGTGGCGTCGAAGGGCGACTGGTATCCGGCCAGCATCCTGGATCCGGCGGTGGTGGGAAAGTCGCGCGTGACGAAGATGTCCTTGTGTGCCAGCGGCACCCCTTCGAGTGCGCCGCCGACTCCCTTGGCCAGGCGCTCGTCGGCACTGCGGGCCTGTGCCAGCGTGGCATCTTCATTCAGGGCCACGAAGGCGCCCAGGTTCTGGTGCTGGCGGGCGCGGGCCAGGAAATGCTGGGCCGCTTCCACCGCGGAGACACGGCGTTCGCGCAATTCGGTCGCAAGCTGGGCCACTCCCAGGTCGTGCAGTGCGGTGCGGGAGGTCATATAAGGTCTTACTCGATCACTTTGGGCACAAGGAACAGGCCGCGCTCGACAGCCGGGGCGTTCTTCTGGTTGGCTTCGCGCGCATTGGGCTCGCTGGCAATGTCTTCGCGCAGACGCAACGCCACTTCCTGGATGGTGGCAACGGGGTGGGGCAAGGGCTCAATGCCCTGGGTGTCCACCGCACGCATCTTCTCCACGATATTGAAGAAGCCATTCAGCTGTGCAAGCGCTTGCTCACTCTCGCTGGCACTGATTTCAAGCCGAGCCAGATGGGCAATGCGGACGATGTCCTGGGGAGTCAGTGCCATAGGAAAAAATGGGTCGGAAACCGGATGTAAAGCTTCGCAAGCGGGTATTCCGGTAAGAGTTATTCACAGGGGATGCGTTATTATCCCGCCTTTGCCGCCATACCCCGCAATTGGCGGGTCAATGTGCGCAGTAGACCCAGATTAGACACCACAAAACCGGCGATGGCAGGCCGAAGCGCTTGCTGTGCCCGAGAGGATTTTGAATGTTCGGAGCTTTCCGTCGGTACTTTTCCACCGATCTTGCCATTGACCTTGGCACGGCCAACACCCTGATCTTTGCCCGTGACAAGGGGCTGGTGCTGGACGAGCCCTCGGTCGTGGCCATCCGCCATGAAAGTGGGCCGCACGGCAAGAAGGTCATCCAGGCCGTGGGCCGGGAAGCCAAAGCCATGCTCGGCAAGGTGCCCGGCAATATCGAGGCCATCCGCCCGATGAAGGACGGCGTGATTGCCGACTTCGTGATCACCGAGCAGATGATCAAGCAGTTCATCAAGATGGTGCACCCGCGCACCCTGTTCACGCCCAGCCCGCGCATCATCATCTGCGTGCCCTGCGGTTCCACCCAGGTGGAGCGCCGTGCCATCAAGGACGCAGCCGAGGCGGCAGGCGCCACGGCGGTCTATCTGATCGAGGAGCCCATGGCGGCCGGTATTGGCGCGGGCCTGCCGGTCAGCGAGGCCAGCGGTTCCATGGTGGTCGATATTGGTGGCGGCACCACCGAGGTGGGCGTGATTTCGCTCGGCGGCATGGTTTACAAGGGCAGCGTGCGTGTGGGCGGCGACAAATTCGACGAAGCCATCATCAGCTACATTCGCCGCAACTACGGCATGCTGATTGGCGAACCCACGGCCGAGGCCATCAAGAAGCAGATCGGCAGCGCTTTCCCGGGTTCCGAGGTGCGCGAGATGGAAGTGCGTGGACGCAACCTCAGCGAGGGCGTGCCCCGCAGCTTCACTATTTCTTCCAACGAAGTGCTCGAAGCCCTGACCGAACCGCTCAACCAGATCGTCTCCGCCGTCAAGAATGCGCTGGAGCAGACCCCTCCCGAGCTGGGCGCCGACATTGCCGAGCGCGGCATGATGCTGACCGGCGGCGGCGCCCTGCTGCGCGACCTCGATCGCCTGCTCGCCGAGGAGACCGGTCTGCCGGTCCTGGTGGCCGAGGACCCTCTGACCTGTGTGGTGCGCGGCTGCGGCATTGCGCTTGAACGCATGGATCGCGCGGGCAGCATTTTCACCAGCGATTGAAGCAGCCAGGCGTTACGCACGCTGTGGACGGGCGTTCTCCCTGCATGAACCGGGTTGTTCAACTCCCTTCGTCCTGCATGGTGGTGCAGTTCGAAATGGTGTCTGCCTGAAGGAACGACCGCATGCCGCTTGGGACCCTGGATCGTCGCGCCCCTTCCTTCATGCGGCAGGGGCCGTCGGCCGTTTCACAGCTTGTCCTGTACAGCGCCTTGGCGCTGTTTTTGATGGTGGCCGATGCCCGTTTTCGCGTAACCGACCCCTTGCGCAAGGGGATTGCCGCCGTGCTCTATCCGGCCCAATGGGCCATGGTCAAGCCCGTAGAGTGGGCTGAAGAGGCGGCAGGCTATTTCCAGTCCCTGAAGGCAGCGCAGTCCGAGTCTGACCTGGCGCGCAAGCAGCTTGCACTGCAGTCACAAAGGGCCCACCAGGCCGATCAACTCGCCCAGGAGAATGAGCGCCTGCGCCAACTGCTCGGTCTGCGCGCGCGCCTGCAGGGCGCCTCCCAGGCCGCACAGATCCTGTATGAAACCACCGACCCCTATTCGCGCCGGGTCATGGTGGATCGGGGGCAGGATGCCGGAGTGCAGGCAGGTTCACCCGTGCTCGATGGTGCTGGTGTATTGGGGCAGGTGACGCGGGTCTATCCCTTTGTGAGCGAAGTGACCCTGCTCATCGACCGCGATCAGGCCATCCCGGTGGTCAACATGCGGACCAATGCGCGTGGCGTGGCCTACGGCGATCCCGTCGCCAGCCATGGAGGCGGCATGGAGTTGCGGTTCGTGTCGGCCAATGCCGATGTCCAGGAAAACGATCTCTTGACCACCAGCGGGCTCGATGGGGTGTATCCGTCCGGTTTGCCCGTGGCACGGGTGGTGCGCGTCGAGCGGCGGGCCGATTCGGCCTTTGCGCGCATCTATTGCGCTCCCATAGCGGCTATCCAGGGGGCGCACCACGTGCTCTTGCTTGAACCGGTGGCGGGGGGTGTTGCGCAACGCCCAGAGCCTGCGCCGGACGATGGCGCGGGCCGCAAGAAGGGGCGCAAATGAGGCGAGAACTCTTTTTTCGGGCGGGAGGATTGCCATGATCATGCCCCGTGGCCAGCAATTGCTGTTGCCCGTCAATCCCGTCTTTATCGGAGCCAGCCTGGTGGCGGCCCTGGCGTTCAACATGCTGCCGTTGGGCCATGTGCCCTGGATGCCCGATGCCCTGGTGGTCCTCCTTGCTTTCTGGGGCGTGCACCAGCCCCTGCGCGTGGGCATGGGGATCGCGTTCCTGCTGGGACTGTGCATGGATGTGCAACAGTCCTCCCTGCTGGGCCAGCATGCGCTGGCCTACACCGTCCTGCTCTACGGCACACGTCGCACACACCGGCGTGTGCTGTGGTTCAGGCCTGGGCAGCAGTCTTTGCAGATGGCGGGACTTTTCGGTGTCGCCCATGCCGTGGTGCTCCTGGTGGGCGTGCTTGCTGGCGGCGTTTTCCCAGGGTGGTCGGTGCTGGCCGCTCCCGTGCTGGAGGCCATGCTCTGGCCGCTGGCCAGCTGGGTCTTGCTGGCACCCCAGCGCAGGGCACCCGACAGCAACGACAAGCGTGCGCAATGATGCCGATGACAGGGGGCCAGGTTACTCCGGGGGCGTCGATCGCAGGCAGCCCTGCGCACCGTTGCGCCGCATGGAGGGGCCATTGCCGCCATGACTGAGCTGCGCAATGCGGAACTGGATGCGCGGCGGTTTCGTCGGCGCGTCCTCGTGGTGGGAGCGGTGGTGTTTTTCGCCTTCTGCCTGGTGGTGGCGCGCCTGGTTTTCCTGCAGGTGGTGCGGCATGAAGACTTGGCGGAGCAGGCCGAGAGCAACCGCACGGCCATTGTGCCGGTGGTTCCCAACCGGGGCCTGATCCTTGATCGCAATGGCGTGGTGCTGGCCACCAACTATGCGGCCTATACGCTGGAAATCACCCCGTCCAGGGTGGGCGAACTGGACGAAACCATTGATGCGCTGGCGCAGGTGGTGGACATTCAGCAGCGTGACCGGCGGCGCTTTCGGCGTCTGATGGAGGAGTCGCGCGGTTTTGAATCCCTGCCCATTCGCACCCGGCTGTCGGACCAGGAAGTGGCGCGTTTCACGGCGCAGCGCTACCGCTTTCCGGGGGTGGATGTGAAAGCGCGCTTGTTTCGCAACTATCCGCTGGGCGAGGTGGCCAGCCATGCCATCGGATACATCGGGCGCATCAACCAGGCAGAAAAGACGCAAATCCAGGATTCGGACGATGAAGCCAACTACCGGGGGACCGAATACATTGGCAAGCTGGGCATCGAGCACAGTTTCGAGTCGTCCCTGCACGGAGTGACCGGTGTCGAGCAGATGGAAACCTCGGCGGGGGGCCGGGCCGTGCGCAGGCTCGACAGCTTTCCGGCGACACCGGGCCAGACGGTCCAGCTGTCGCTGGACATCAAGCTGCAGAAGATGATCGAAGACCTGTATGGTGAGCGCCGGGGTGCCCTCGTTGCCATTGATCCCCGCACAGGGGAAATCCTGGCGCTGGTCAGCAAGCCGACCTTCGATCCGAACCTGTTTGTCGAAGGCATTGATGTAGAGAACTGGACAGCCCTCAACAAGTCACTCGACAAGCCCTTGCTCAACCGCGCATTGCGCGGCACCTATCCTCCAGGCTCCACCTACAAGCCTTTCATGGCCCTCGCGGCACTGGAGACCGGCAAGCGCACACCGACGGCCATCACCATGGACAACGGTTCCTGGACGTTTGGCGGACATACGTTCCGCAGCCATGGAGACCACGGTCTGGGACCGGTGGACATGTACCGCAGCATCGTGCAATCCAGCAACGTGTACTACTACCAGTTGGCCAATGACATGGGCGTGGATGCGATGCACGATTTCATGAAACCGCTGGGGCTGGGGCAAATCACGGGCATTGACCTCAATGGCGAGGTGCGCGGCGTGCTGCCCAGCCAGGAATGGAAGCGCAAGGCCTATCGACGGCCCGAGCAGAAGAAATGGTATGCGGGAGAGACCATTTCGCTGGGCATTGGCCAGGGCTACAACACCTTCACCATGCTGCAGCTGGCACAGGCCACCGCCACACTGGCCAATGGCGGGGTGCAGCATCGCCCGCACCTTGGCGTGGCTACGCTGGATGCGGTGACGCGCGAGAGCCATCCCCTGGAGCAGCCGGCGCCCGTGGATCTGGGTTTCAAGCCTGCCAATGTGGATGTGGTGCGGCGGGCCATGGTGGGCGTGACGCAAGGGGGGACCTCGACGCGGGTGTTTGCCGGGGCACGTTATCTGTCTGCTGGAAAGACCGGCACCGCGCAGGCGGTGACCATCGGCCAGAAAGACCGATACAACGCCGCCAAACTGGAAGAGCACCAACGAGACCATGCGCTCTACATTGCTTTTGCTCCCGCAGAGTCGCCCCGCATTGCCTTGGCGGTGATCGTTGAGAACGCGGGCTTTGGCGCAGCCCATGCCGCCCCCATTGCCCGGCGTGTGTTTGATTACTGGCTTCTGGGGGAATACCCCAGCGAAGAGGATATGGCCGCCATGCGCAAAGGCGTCGTCACGGCGCCCATTGGCAAGCCACGGCAGGTGGCCGACATCGCGCTGCCGACCCCGGAGTGAAGGGCGTCAGGCAGCGACGGGGGTTTGGGCGGCGGGCCGCCATTGGCTGAAGACCAGGGCCGCCACCACCAGACTGGCCCCACTGAGCCCGGCCCATCCCAGGCGTTCACCCAGCAAAGCCCAGGCCGTGAGGGCTGCAAAGACCGGTTCCAGACCAAAAATGATGGCGCTGCGCATGGCGTCCACACGCTGCTGCCCCCAGGCCTGCAACGTGACCACAACGACACTGGCCAGCAAACCCAGGTAGAGCAGCGCCATCCAGGCTGAACCGCCCAGGTGCGCCAGCGCTCCCAGCCAGGCCATGCCCTCGCCACGCGCCAGCAACAGCGCCATGGATGCAAGACACATCATGGTGGCCTGGGCGGCCGCCATGCGGGTGGCCCGCAGCGGCAGCAGCATATTGCGGCGGGCGCACTCTTCCAGAGCCAGGATGTAGATGGCATAGAACAGCGTACTCGCCAGCGTCAGGGAATCGCCCAGGTTCCATGGCTCATCCTCATGGAACATCAGCACCATGCCGACGCAGGCCATGGCACAGGCCGCCCACAACTGCCAGCCATAGCGGCGCTTGAGGACCAGCATGGCCAGCAAGGGGACGACCAGGACGTTCAGACCGGTGACAAAGGCATTGCGGTTGCTGCTGGTGCGCGCCAATCCTTCGATCTGCAGCCAGAAGGCCAGAAACAGCAGCAATCCCAGGGCGCAGCCCCACAGGCGCTCGCTGCGGCGCATGCCCCACCACAGGGGCCCAAGCACGACCAGGGCGATGGCAAAACGCAGCCAGATGATCTGCAGGGCATCAAGCTGGGAAGACAGCAGCTTCATGGCGGGGAACGTGGTTCCCCACACCATGGTGACCAGCAACAGGGCCAACAGGCCGAAACGTTCGCGACGCATAAAAAAAAGCTGACCGGTTGCCCGGCCAGCTGCGTGAGGGGGGCGAAGGGATGTCAGTTGAAGAGGTAGCGCGCCTGCAGGTTCAGGCGTGTCATGCGGCCAGTGTCGCCGCCAAACGTGGTGCGTCGACCGCCCAGCAGTTCGCCGCCCAGCTCCACGTTCTTGATCGGCGTGTAGTACAGGCCGGCATGCCACTGGAACAGCTTGAGATTGCCGCCCGAGCCGTAGGCGTTCACGTAGTCGTCGCCCAGCTTGCGCCGGGACTCGACCCAGCCCATCGACAACGTGCCGCGCAACTGCTCGCTGAACACATTGCCCAGGCCCAGGACCACGCCTTGGGCGCGGTCCAGCCGCAGCGTGCTGCCATCGACCACGGGGTAGTTGGCGCCCACCAGGTAGGCTCCGTCGTTGTCACCATCCATCAGCGTGTACTGTGCCATCAGCGTGGTGGTTCCGGTGAGCTTGTAGGAGCCCGACAGGCCGAAGCCCAGGCCGCGCTTGCTCACACCGCCCATGCGCTGCTCGTGCGAAAGCACGCGGGCGCTCATGCTGCCCCAGTCGTAGGCCTTGTCGATGCGGGCGACGAGGTTGGGCGAGCGCGCGCCGTCGGACGGATCTTCCAGGGCGAACTGGAACTTCGCCAGGTTGGGGTTGTTGTAGGTGTAGCGCGCCTGCACCGGGCGGCGGAAGGTGGCGCCGGGTGGGCCGTTGAAGTCCACTGTCTCGGGCAGGTTGTCGGTGTCCATGAAGGTCGACCAGGTCTGGCCGATCAGCCAGCCGGCGTATTCGCCGTAGGCGTGGCGCAGGCGTAGGCGGTTGCGGTTGCACTCGGAGCCGCAGTAGCCGTAGAAGTCGGCCTCGATCTTGGTGTTGAACGCACCGTTGTCCAGCGGCGTGGAGGTCTCGAAGCCGAAGCGCGAGGTCTGGCCCGTCAGCACGGTCTTGCCGTGGGCGCTGTTGCCCAGGGGCTGCTCGGCCATGTTGGAGAAGTTGTCGCCCGGGGCCGTGCCCTTGAAGTCCTTGATCATGTTGGCCTCGGCGAAACCGTAGACGCGGATCGAGGTCTCGCTGCCGGGCAGGCGGAAGCTGCCAGGGATGTCGCCCAGGACGACGGCATCCTTCTGCTTGAGCTCGACGGCCTCGATGCGGTCGTTCCAGGCCGATGCCGACGCCGCGGGTGCCTGCGTCTGCTGCGCCTTGAGCTGGTTGAGCTCGGCGCGCAGTGCCTTGAGTTCGTTGCGCAGGTCCTCGAAATCCTTGGCCGATTGGGCCAGGGCGCCCGGGGGCAGGCTGCACAGGCCGGCGGCCAGCAGGGTCACGAATGCGGGGGTCAGTTTCATGGTCACTCCGTTGGGTTTTTGGGGGTGTTGCGAAGACGATGGGCTCTGGATCTCAGGCGCCCATGCGGCCAATGAAGGCCCGGATGCGGTCATTGCCCGGGTCGTTGAAGAAATCGGCAGGAGGCGCGTCGTGCGCTATGCGGCCCTGGTCAAAGAACAGCACGCGGTCGGCCACCTCGCGGGCAAAGCCCATCTCGTGCGTGACCACGATCATGGTCATGCCGCCCCGGGCCAGCTCACGCATCACGTCCAGCACCTCCTGCACCATCTCCGGGTCGAGGGCCGAGGTGGGTTCGTCAAACAGCATGACCTGCGGCGCCATGGCCAGGGCACGGGCGATGGCCACGCGCTGCTGCTGCCCGCCCGACAGTTGCCAGGGGTATTTGTGCGCGTGTTCCTGCAGGCCCACGCGGCGCAGCAGCACCATCGCCTGTTCGTTGGCCTGGGCGCGGGCTGTGCGGCGGATGCGCCGGGGTGCCAGCGTGATGTTGTCGAGCACGCTGAGATGGCCGAACAGATTGAATTGCTGGAACACCATGCCGACCTCGCTGCGCTGGCGCTGCAAGGTGTTCTGGTCGTCTGTAACGGGCACTCCACCAATGGTGATGGAACCGCTGTCATGGGGTTCGAGCCGGTTGATGGCGCGCAGCAGGGTGCTCTTGCCCGAGCCCGAGGCGCCGATGATGACCGTGACCTCTCCCGTGTTGAAGTGCGTGGAAACGTCGCGCAGCACCTGGTGTGTGCCGAAGGATTTGCAGACCCGGTCTGCCACGATGTAGGGGCTGGCCGCGCTCATTGGTTGCGCCCTTCCACGTCGAAACGGTACTCGATGGCGTTGGAGATCTGCGTCACCAGCGTGGTCAGCAGCAGATAGGTGACCGCGACCGTGGTGAGGGTGGCAATGGGCTGGAAAGTGGCTGACTGGATGCGGTTGCCCACATTGGTCAGCTCCACCACGCCAATGGCATAGGCCAGCGACGAGTCCTTGAGCAGGGCCACGAAATTGCTCACCAGCGGTGGCAGTGCAATCTTGAAGGCCTGGGGGAACACCACATCAAAGAATACATGGGTGCGGCCCAGGCCCAGAGCACGCGCGGCTTCGGTCTGGCCCCGCGGTACCGCCAGCAGGCCGGCGCGGATGGCTTCGGCGTTGTAGGCTCCGACGTTCAGGGCCAGTGCCACCACGGCGGCGGCAAAGTCGGGCAGGTTCAGTCCGGGCACGAGCACGGGCAGTGCAAAGTAGACAAACAGGATCTGCACCAGCAGCGGTGTGCCGCGGATGGCCCAGATGTAGAAACTGGCTGCCCAGCGCAACGCCGCCCAGCGTGCGGTGCGCGCCAGGGCGGCTGCTGTACCCAGGGCCAGTCCGACGCTACCGCTGACGAGCGTCAGCCACAGCGTGGTACGGGCACCGGCCGAGAAGGCCTGTGCGTTCGGCCCGATGGGCTCGGGCAGGAAGGAGAGAACCTGACCCAGCAGGGCCAGCGCGAACACCATCAGCACCAGAGCGCTGACCAGCGTGGCATTGCTGCGCTGCTGGCGGCTCCAGTGGTGCGGCCAAAGGGCGATGAGCATGAGAAACCGTCAGGAAGGGCGAATGCCCGCGCTCAGTTGCAGCGCACGTCTTCGTTGAAGTATTTTTTGGAAAGCTGGGTGTAGCTGCCGTCGGCCATGGTCTCGGCCAGGGCCTTGGACCAGCCCTGGGCCAGCGACTGGTTGCCCTTGGCCACAGCGGCAGCGATGCGCTCGATGAACAGCATGTCACCCAGCTTGAAACCGGCCGTTGGGTTTTTGTCCACCACGGCCTTGGCCACGAAACGGTCGGTCACCCAGGCATCGACGCGGCGTGAGTTGAGCGCGCTGCGGGCATCCACATCGGTGGGGAAATTTTTCATTTCCTTGATGGCGGAGACCTTCTGCACGTTCTCCAGGTAGCTGGTGCCGGTCTGCACCGCCACCACCTTGCCTGCCAGGTCCTTCGCGGTGCGGATGGATGGGTCCATGGCGATGATCATGCCGCCCGAACAGTAGTGCGGCTCGGTGAATGTGACGGCCTTGGCGCGCTCGTCGGTGATGCCGTGCGAGGCAATCACCAGATCCCAGCGGTCCTGGCGCAGGCCGGTGAGCAGGGCGTCAAAGCCCAGCGTCTTCCACTGGATGGTCACGCCCATCTTCTTGGCCACGAGTTCGGCCAGATCGACCTCGAAGCCCGTCAGCGTAGTGCCGTTGAAGAAATTGAAGGGGGCGAATTGTCCTTCGGTGGCAATGAGGATCTTGCCGTCTTTCTTGATTTCGTCGAGGGTGCGCGCTTGTACGGAAAAAACGGCGCACAGCGCCACAGCGGAGGCAACGAGCTTGAGCAACTTCATTGTGTGTCCTGTCGGGGGTGGTTCAGGTACAAAAAATCCGGCCTGCGGATAGCAAAGCCGGAACCAGAAAAACCACAGGGCGGTACAAGGGTGTTTGCGCCGCCCTGTCATTGAACTGACGCAATTATAGAGGGGGGCTTTGCCGCGCCGCCTATTGAGGACAACCCCTATGGCGCTAGCGCAGGAAGGCGTCGTAGCCGGTTTTGAGGATCAGGGTACTGACCACGAAAATGAAAATCCAGCGCACGAAGCCCGTGCCGTGCTTGAGCGCCATGTGGGTGCCCAGCAGGCTGCCCACCACATTGGCCACCGCCAGGGGCAGGGCGAAATGCCACCAGACATGGCCCTTGTACGTGAAGAGGATGAGGGCCGCGATGTTCGTCGAAACATTGAGCAGCTTCGCTGATGCGGAGGCGTTCAGAAAATCGTAGCCCAGCAGGCGCACGAACAGAAACACGAAGAAACTGCCGGTGCCCGGGCCGAAGAAACCGTCGTAAAAACCCACAAACAGGCCAATCAGGCTGGCCGCCAGCCACTCGGCGTTTTCTGCAAATCGGGGGACATGGTGGCGGCCCAGTTCCTTCTTGGCCAGCGTGTAGGCCAGCACGGCCAGCAGTACCAGCGGCAAGAGCTTGCGCAGAAAGTCGGGCGAGAGCACCGTGACAGCCCAGGCTCCGGCAAAAGCGCCGATGAACCCGGCCAGCGCGGCCGGCAGCATGGCCTGCCAGCGGATCTGGACGCGGCGGCTGTATTGCCAGGTGGCCATGGCCGTGCCCCAGATCGAGGCGCTCTTGTTGGTGCCCAGCAGCGTCGCCGGGGGCGCGCTCGGGAAGGTCGCAAACAAGGCGGGCAGCAAAATCAGGCCGCCGCCGCCCACGATGGCATCCACAAAGCCGGCAAACAGGGAGGCCAGCGAAACCAGTATCCATTCCATGCCGGGATTGTCGCATCCGGCGTGCAGGGGCAGGACAGGCGAAAAAAAACGCTGGACAAGCCAGCGTTTGCAAAAAACTGCGCCTCATCGGGCGCTTTGGAAATGGTTGTGGCTGTAGGTTGTCTCCCCGGCCCCCCGTTCGACGCACCGGGGTGCGCTTTCGAGTGCATGAACTGTAACGGCGCAGGCGCGGCAGGGGCATTGGGGATTTCCCGCCCTGCGGACAGGAAACGTTACAAGGTGTTAGGCGTGTTCCGCCTCGATCCAGGCGGCGGCCTTCTCGGCCATCATCAGCGTGGGCGAATTGGTGTTGCCGCTGGTGATGGTGGGCATGGCACCGGCGTCCACCACGCGCAGGCCCCGGATGCCGCGCACGCGCATGCGCGCGTCCAGCACGGCCATCGGATCGCTGTCCTGACCCATCTTTGTGGTGCCGACGGGGTGAAAGATGGTCGTGGCGATGTCACCGGCCAGGCGGGTGAGCTCCTCGTCGGTCTGGAACTGCACACCGGGCTTGAATTCTTCGGGCTGGTAGCGGGCCAGCGCAGGTTGCGCCACGATGCGGCGCGTCACGCGCAGGCTGTCGGCGGCCACCTGGCGGTCTTCGGGGGTGCTCAGATAGTTGGGCGCGATGGCCGGGGCGTCCCCGAAGCGGCCGCTTTTGATCTGTACCGTGCCCCGGCTGGTGGGGTTCAGGTTGCACACGCTGGCCGTAAAGGCCGGAAAGCTGTGCAGCGGTTCGCCAAACGCGTCCAGCGAGAGCGGCTGCACGTGGTATTCGATGTTGGGCCAGGGCTGGTCGGCGCTGCTGCGCGTGAAGGCGCCCAGTTGCGAGGGTGCCATGCTCATGGGGCCGCTGCGTTTGAGGGCGTATTCCAGGCCGATCCGGGCCTTGCCGGTGAGGGTGCTCGCCAGGGTGTTCAGCGTCTTGACGCCCTGCACCTTGTAGACCGAGCGGATCTGCAGGTGGTCCTGCAGGTTGGCGCCCACGCCAGGCAGGTCGTGCACCACCTCCACGCCGTGCTCACGCAGCAGCGCAGCCGGGCCGATGCCCGAGAGCTGCAGCAGTTGTGGCGAGTTGATGGCGCCCGCACTCAGTACCACCTCGCAGCTTGCGTGCGCAGTCACCATCTCCTTGCCGGTCCAGACCTGCACGCCCGTGCAGCGGCGGCTGCCATCGCTTTGGGGTTCCACGATCAGGCGCGTGGCCTGCGCGCTGGTCCACATCTCGAAATTGGGGCGGTCGTAGCAGGCGGGGCGCAGGAACGCCTTGGCTGTGTTCCAGCGCCAGCCTTTCTTCTGGTTCACTTCGAAATAGCCCACGCCCTCATTGGTGCCGCTGTTGAAATCATCGGTCGCCGGGATACCGGCCTGTTGTGCCGCCTGGGCGAAGGCATCGAGCACATCCCAGCGCAGGCGCTGGCGCTCCACGCGCCATTCGCCGGTGCTGCCATGCGACTTGTTCCCATGCAGGCTTGCAAAGGCGGGCGAGGCCTCGTTGGCATGGTCCAGGCGCCAGTGGTCTTCGTGGCGGCGGAAGGCGGGCAGCACCTGGTCCCAGCGCCAGCTGTCGTCGCCCGTGAGCTGGGCCCACTGATCGTAGTCGCGGGCCTGGCCCCGCATGTAGATCATGCCGTTGATGCTGCTGCAGCCGCCCAGCGTCTTGCCGCGGGGATACCGCAGACGACGGCCGTTGAGTCCGGCGTCCGGTTCGGTCTGGTACAGCCAGTCGGTGCGCGGATTGCCGATGCAGTACAGGTAGCCCACGGGGATGTGGATCCAGTGGTAGTCGTCCTTGCGGCCTGCTTCGATGAGCAGCACGCGCCGGTTGCTGTCAGCGCTCAAGCGGTTGCACAGCAGGGCCCCCGCCGTGCCGCCGCCGATGATGATGTAGTCGAAGGTCGTGTCGCTCATGGTGTCTCTGGTGTGGGGCGTTGCTGCGGCGATGGTGCCATGCAAATGCAGCATCGATGCAACACCGGGGCAATTAAGCTATTAAAACAGGAGCAATTAACGCAAACCAGTATTGCGCTGGAAGCCATTTTTAATGATACTCCAGCGCACACAGGCTTGTGCCGCCGATATCCACAGGGTGGTCGTGGCGAGCCCTGGTATCGCAACCCCTCTCCATGTCCGACAGCACACCGCACCTTGTCCGCACCGACACGCCCGAAGGGCCGTGCGCGCTGCCGCGCGGGCGCTGGGGCGCTGCGGAGCTGGGAGCGCGCGCGCAGTGGCGGGTGCTGCAGGCCCAGCTCGACGACCTGCCTGCGCGGGCGCCATTGGGGTGGGATTTGCGTGGTTTGCAGTGGCTCGACCACGTGGGCGCGCAACTGCTCTGGAACCACTGGGGCCGTGCCTGGCCTGAGCGGCTGGCGCTGGACGAAGGGCAACGTGCCATGCTGGAGCGGGTGGCACGCTACAGCACCACGCCGCCCCCGCCAGAACCCTGGCGCCTGATTGACCAGATAGACCGCCTGGGCGTGCTGGTGCTCCATGGCGTGGACCATGCCCGCCACCTGCTGCTGCTGGTGGGGCAGATGCTGCTCGACAGCCTGCGCCTGCTGCGCGCGCCGCGCCGTGCACCCTGGCGTGATGTGTCGGGGCATTTGTTTCGCATGGGCGCCACGGCCCTGCCCATCACTGCGCTGGTGGGTTTTCTGATTGGTGTGGTGCTGGCCTACCTCATGTCGCTGCAGCTGCGCCAGTACGGTGCCGAGGCCTTCATCGTCAATATCCTGGGCATCTCGCTGATCCGCGAGCTCGGCCCCATGCTGGCGGCCATTCTGGTGGCGGGGCGTTCAGGCTCGGCCATTACTGCGCAGATCGGGGTGATGCGCGTGACCGAGGAACTGGACGCCATGCGCGTCATGGGCATCCCCCATGGTTTCCGGCTGGTGCTGCCCCGCGCATTGGCGCTGGCGCTGGCCATGCCGCTCATCAGCGTCTGGACCACGCTGGCGGCGCTGGCCGGGGGCATGCTGGCCGCCGATGTGGCCATGGGCATTTCGCCCGCTTACTTCTTCCATGCGTTGCCGGCGGCCGTGGGGTCCGGCAACCTGACGCTGGCGCTGTCCAAGTCGGTGGTCTTCGGTACGCTGATTGCCCTGATCGGCTGCCACTGGGGTTTGCGCGTCAAGCCTGACACCCAGAGCCTGGGTGAGGGCACGACGGCCTCGGTCGTCACCTCGATCACCATGGTCATCATCGTGGATGCCTTGTTTGCCGTGGCCTTCAAGAACGTGGGCTTTTGAGACATGAGCGTGCTGCCGCAGTCTTCCCCTGGTGCCGAAGCCGTGGTCCGCATCGAAGGGCTGTGGTCCGTCTTTGGCAAGGGCAGCGAAGCCTTTGCCGTGCACCAGGATCTGGACCTGACCGTGCGCCAGGGCGAAATGCTGGCATTGGTGGGAGGCTCGGGCACCGGCAAGACGGTGCTGCTGCGCCAGATGCTGGGCTTGCTGCACCCGGCCCGTGGCAGTGTCACGGTGCTGGGCCGCCCGGCCAGTGAAATGGGCGGCGAGGGCGCGGCCAGCCGCGTGGGCATGTTGTTCCAGCACGGCGCGCTGTATTCGGCGTTCAACGTGCTGGACAACATCGCCTTTGCCCTCAAGGAGCTGGGCACGCTGCCCGCCGACCTGGTGCGCGATGCCGCCATGGTCAAGCTGCAGATGGTGGGCCTCAAGCCCGAGCACGCCACGCGCATGCCGGCCGATCTGTCGGGGGGCATGATCAAGCGTGTGGCGCTGGCGCGCGCGCTCATCATGGACCCGCCGCTGCTGCTGCTCGACGAGCCCACCGCCGGCCTCGACCCCAATGGCGCCGATGAATTCTGTGCGCTGGTGCGCGAACTGCACGCTGCGCTGGGCGTGACCATGGTGATGGTCACGCACGATCTGGACACCCTGTTTGCCCTGGCCACGCGCGTGGCCGTGCTGGCCGACAAGAAAGTCATCGTTTCTGCTTCTCCGCAGGAGGTGGTGAACTTCGATCACCCCTTTGTGCAGCAATTCTTCCAGGGCGAGCGCGGACGCCGCGCCATGGCCCCTCCCACCGCCGTCAAGGAGCGCTGATGGAAAACAAGTCACATGCCTTCGCCGCAGGCATTTTTGTGTTGGTCGTCACGGCCCTGGTCATTGGCCTGGCCGTCTGGCTCACCCGCGACAGCGGCAGCTACCAGACCTATGAACTCTCCAGCCGCGAGGGTGTCAGCGGCCTGCAGCCCCAGGCGGCCGTGCGCTACAAGGGCGTGTCGGTGGGCAAGGTCACGCACATCGGTTTCGACAGCCAGACCAATGGCAATGTGCTGATCCGCATTGCCGTGAGCGTCAATGCGCCCATCACCCCCACCACCTTTGCCGTGCTGGGCTACCAGGGCGTGACCGGCCTGGCCTATGTGCTGCTTGACGACTCCGGTGAAAGCTACCCGCCCCTGCCGCCGGGCCCCAGTGGCCTGCCCCGCCTGCCCTTGCGCAATTCGCCCTTCAGCCAGTTGTCGGAACAGGGCCCGGCCATCCTGAACCAGGTACAGGAGGCCACCGCGCGCATCAACCAGCTGCTGGCCGAGGACAACCAGCGCCTGCTGCGCGAGGCCCTGGCCAACATCGGCCAGGCGGCAGGCAGCGTCAACACCCTGAGCCAGCGGCTGGACCGCACCGTGACCTTGCGCCTTGATCCCGCCCTGGCCGCCCTGCCCCCGCTGGCCCACGATGCCAGCCTGGCGCTGCAGTCGTTGCAGAAGGCAGGCAACCAGGTCTCGACCATGGCGGCTGACATCGACCAGACGGTCCAGCGCCTGAACGCGCCCGACGGCGCCATGGACCAGGCCAGCCGCAGCGCCCAATCGCTGGCGCAGGCGGTCGATCGCTTTGGCACCACCACCCTGCCGCGCATGGAGCGCGCGGCCGACGAAACCGCGCGTGCGGCGCGCATGGTCGGGCGCGCCGCTGCCGGGGTGAGTGACAACCCGCAGGGCTTTTTGTACGGTCCGGGGCGTGGCCAGCCTGGGCCGGGCGAGACCGGCTTTACCCCGCCCCTGGCCCAGCCTGCAGGACAATGAACATGAATACTCCTAAAGTAATAGCTGGTGGCGCTTTGTGGACGGGCGTTACAGCCGTTTTTTCTTTGATTATCTTGGCGGGATGCTCGGCCCTGCCTGCTGCGCCTGAACGCCCGGTGCTGTACGACTTTGGCCCGGGCTTGCAAGACCCTGCCCCTGCGCAGCCGCAGGCCGCGCTGCCGCCTCTGGCGCTGGCCACGGTGGACAGCGCCGGGCTGCCCGAAGGCAGCACCGCCGTGCACTACCGCCTGGCCTACGCCGATGCCCAGCAGCTGCGCCCCTACCAGGCCGCCCGCTGGAGCCAGCCACCCATCCAGCTGGTACGCCAGAGCCTGCAGGCCCGCCTGGGCCAGCGCCGCACCATCATCGGCGTGGCGGGGACGCTGGCGGGCGCACGCGCCAACGGCCAGCCCCCGGCCGTGCTGCGGGTGGAGCTTGAAGAGTTCAGCCAGGTGTTTGCCAGCGCACAGCACAGCGCGGGCCTGGTGCGTCTGCGCGCCACGCTCACCCAGCCCTCGGCCCTGGGGGAGAACCTGCTGGCGCAGCGCCTGTTCATCGTGCGCCAGCCCGCCACCCGCCCGGATGCCCAGGGCGGCGCGCAGGCCCTGGCCCAGGCCGCCGAACAGGTGGCGCGCGAAGTGGCCGACTGGCTGGAGCTGGTCGGTCGCTGACGGGCCGCCAGCCTTCTCCTACCGGCGTAGGCCCGCACCGACGCACGGTGCGTGGCCTCGCCTACGCCCGGCGTGCGCCCTGCGGCCTACAGTTTCCCCATCGCCTCTTGCAACAGTTCCCCGCACCGTGCAGGGATGGCAGAAGCGAGCCGACAGAGGAAATACACCATGAACGAAGACCGTATCCAAGGCAACTGGAAGCAATTTACCGGCAAGGTTCAGGAGCAGTGGGGCAAGCTGACCAATGACGACCTGGATGTGATTGCGGGCCGCCGTGAACAATTCATCGGCAAACTCCAGGAGCGCCATGGCCTGGTGCGCGAAGCCGCCGAGAAGCAGCTCAAGGAATGGCAGAGCCGCCACCCCGATTTCCGTTTCGATGACTGATTCCGCAAGACCTTGCGGTTTTGCCGCCGGGCACTGCGGTGCCATGCCTACCCGGGGGAGCTGTGCCATGAAGCTGGTCTTGCCCTGGATGGTGCTGGCGGCAGCCAGCCTGGCGGCCATTCCCCCTGCCTTGGCCATGGACGAGGCAGGATACGGCGCAGCCAAGGCGCAGATCGGTGCCGACTACAAGGACCACAGACATCGGTGCAACGACCTGAAGGCCAACGCCCGGGATGTGTGCCTGAAGGAGGCCCGGGGGCGCAAGAAAATAGCCCTGGCCGATCTGCACGCCCGCTACGCCCCCAGTGACCGCGCCACCTACCTGGCCCAGGTGGCACGGGCCGATGTCGCCTATGCGGTGGCGCAGGAAAAATGCGAGGACCGCGCTGGACAGGCCCGAGCGGTGTGCAAGAAAGACGCGAAGGCTCTGCATGTTCGGGCCCTCGAAGACGCCGAGGTGGCCCGCATCGAGGCGCGCATGGCCGACACCCCGGCCGCGCGGGACACTGCCGTGGCGGCCGCCCGAAAAAAGGCCGCAACGGAACGCCGGGCCAGGGACTACGAAGCGGCGCGCGAGCGCTGCAAAGCCATGCAAGCCGATGCCAGGGCGCAGTGCCTGACGGACGCGCGGCGCGTCTATGGCCCCGACCGCGGGTGAGCAGGCAATCAGCCGCGCATCAACGCTTCGATCTCGTCCACGCGCACCGGTACGCCGCGCGTGATCAGCTCGCAGCCCTCGTGCTGCACCACGGCGTCGTCCTCGATGCGAATGCCCAGGTGGTGGAAGGCCTCGGGCACGCCGGGGGCCGGGCGCACATACAGGCCGGGCTCGATGGTCAGCACCATGCCGGGGCGCAGGATGCGGCTGGGCCGGTCCACGATGATTTCACCCGACAGCGGGTCGCGCCGCTCGCTCGTCTGGCCCACCTCGGACGGCTCCACGTAGCTGCCGCAGTCGTGTACGTCCATGCCCAGCCAGTGGCCGGTGCGGTGCATATAGAACGGGGAGTAGGCGCGGCGCTCGATCACGTCCTGCGCCGTGCCGTGCTGGCGCTTGTCCAGCAGTCCCAGGTCGAGCAGGCCCTGTGCCAGCACCGCCACGGTAGCCTCGTGCGGGGCATTGAAGCGCGCCCCGGCGCGGGTGGCGGCAATGGCGGCCTCCTGGCTGGCCAGTACCAGTTCGTACAGCGCACGCTGCGGTCCGGTAAAGCGCCCGTTGGCCGGAAAGGTGCGCGTGATGTCGCTGGCGTAGCCATCGAACTCGCAGCCCGCGTCGATCAGCACCAGTTCACCATCGCGCACCGGCGCCTTGTCGGCGCGGTAGTGCAGCACGCAGGCGTTGGCCCCGGCGGCGACGATCGAGCCGTAGGCCGGGCACTGCGAACCCTGCTCTCGGAAAGCGTGCAGCAACTCGGCGTCGAGGTGGTACTCGCGCACGTCCTCGCCCGAGCGCAGCATGCGGGCACAACGCTGCATGGCGCGGATGTGGGCGTTGGCGCTGATGTCGCTGGCGTGGCGCATCAGCGCCAGTTCGTGCGCATCTTTCACCAGGCGCATCTCATCGAGCAGCAGGCACAGGTCGGCCTGCCGTGCCGGGCAGAGCGCGCCATGGCGCGCGCGGGCGCGCACCGGGGTCAGCCAGCCTTCCACCTGCGCAGCCATTCCGGAATGCGTGGCAAACGGGTACCAGACACAGGCCCGGTTCTCCAGCAGGCGTGGCAGGCGTTGATCGAGCTCGGCCGCCGAATGCGCACGATCCACGCCCAGTGCGCCTGTGGCGGCCTCGGGTCCGAGGCGGTAGCCGTCCCAGGTCTCGCGCTCCGGGTCCTTGGGGTTGCAGAACAGCGTGCTCTGGCCATCCTGCGTCAGCACCAGGCAGGCGCCGGGTTCGGTAAAGCCCGTGAGGTAGTAAAAGTAGCTGTCGTGGCGGTACAGAAAGTCGCTGTCGCGGTTGCGCATGCGCTCGGGCGCGGTGGGGACGATGGCGATGCCATCGGGGCCCAGTTGTGCGGCCAGGCGCGCGCGGCGCTCGGCATAGACGGAATTCGGCACGGTCAGGGTCATGGCGCAGGGGCGATTGTGTTGAGTTCAGCCAGCCGCTCGGGGGTGCCTACATCCGTCCATCGTCCGGTATAGAGCTGCGCGCTGACCCGGCCATTGTCCATGGCACGGCGCAGCAGCGGGGCCAGAGGGGCTTTGACGCACTGCGGGTTGCCAGGGGGAATGTCGCACCAGGGCGGTGTGAACAGTTCGGCGCGCAGCAACGCGATGGTGCTGTAGGTGTAGCGCGGTGCGGGGTCACCGGGGGCCAGGTTCAAGGCCCGGCCTTCGGGCGAGAGTCCGAAGTCGCCGCGCGCGTTGTGCGCGGGGTTGGGCACCAGCCACAGGTGGGCGAGCATGGGGCTTGCGGCAAACGCCTCGGCGTCGGTGGCGTCGAAGTGGAAGTCGGGCGCAAACACATCGCCCGCCGCCAGCCAGAAGATGTCGCCCAGCAGCGGCAGCGCGCGCGCAATGCCACCGGCCGTCTCCAGTGCGTCGCCACAATCGCGGCCTTCATGAGAATATGAAATCCATAGCGCGTTGCGCTTGCTGGTCGTGCCCTGGAGGTCGAAATGGTCTTGAAAACGATCGCTGATCTGCGTGCCCAGCCAGGCCGTGTTGATCACCGCATGTTCCACACCGGCCTGTGCCAGGGCCTGCAAGTGCCACTGCAGCAGGGGGGTGCCCCGCACCGCCAGCAGTGGCTTGGGCGTGTGGTCCGTCAGGGGGCGCATGCGTTCGCCGCGGCCGGCCGCCAGCAGCATGGCGGAGGGCTGGGAAGGGGGGAGCAAGGGACGTGGGGCGCCGTTCATCGCCGCACTGTAGTGCATCGCGCAGGCACCCCGGACGCGGCCTTTTGGGCACACCGTTAAAATCACGGGTTTTCCCTTCTCTCCCTGACCGGAACCGCCCCCCATGGCCCACTCTCAACAAATGGCGAATGCGATCCGCGCACTCGCAATGGACGCCGTTCAACAAGCCAATTCCGGCCATCCCGGTGCCCCCATGGGCATGGCGGACATGGCCGTGGCGCTGTGGGGCCAGCACCTGCAGCACAACCCGGCCAACCCGCACTGGGCCAACCGCGACCGCTTCGTGCTGTCCAATGGCCACGGCTCCATGCTGCTGTACGCACTCCTGCATCTCACGGGCTACGACCTGCCCATGAAGGAGCTCAAGAACTTCCGCCAGTTGCACAGCAAGACCGCAGGCCACCCCGAAGTGGGCGTGACCCCCGGCGTGGAAACCACTACCGGCCCGCTGGGCCAGGGCGTTACGAATGCGGTGGGCATGGCGCTGGCCGAGAAGCTGCTGGCCGCCGAATTCAACCGCGAAGGCCATGCCGTGGTGGACCACCACACCTACACCTTCCTGGGCGACGGCTGCCTGATGGAAGGCATCAGCCATGAGGCCGTGGCCCTCGCCGGTGCCTGGAAGCTGAACAAGCTGATCGCGCTGTACGACGACAACGGCATCAGCATCGACGGCCAGGTGCAGCCCTGGTTCATCGACAACACGGCCCTGCGCTTCGTGGCCTGCGGCTGGAACGTGATTGGCCCGATCGACGGGCACGATGCCGACAAGGTGTCCGACGCTATTTGCCAGGCGCACAAGCAGACCGAGCGCCCCTCGCTCATCATCTGCAAGACGCACATTGGCCAGGGTTCACCCAACCGCGCCAACACCGCCAAGGCCCACGGCGAACCGCTGGGCGCCGAGGAAATCGCGCTGACCCGCGAAGCCCTGGGGTGGAACCATGCACCCTTCGTGGTGCCCGACGAGGTGTACGCCGACTGGAGCGCACGTGCCAAGGGCCAGGCCGCCGAGCAGGCCTGGAACGAGCGCTTTGCCGCCTACAGCGCCGCCTTCCCCGAGCTGGCCGCTGAGTTCACACGCCGCATGAACGGCAACCTGCCCGCCACGTTTGCCCAGGTGGCTGTGGACACTGTGGTGCAGGCCCACACCAAGGGCGAAACCGTGGCCAGCCGCAAGGCCAGCCAGCTTGCACTCGAGGCCTTCACCGCTGCCCTGCCCGAACTGCTGGGCGGCAGCGCCGACCTGACCGGCTCCAACCTCACCAACACCAAGAGCACGCCCAACCTGCGTTTTGACATGCAGGGCGCTGTGGTGAAGAACGACAACGGCGTGGGTGGCCGCCACATCAACTATGGCGTGCGCGAATTCGGCATGGCCGCCATCATGAACGGCGTGGCGCTGCATGGTGGCTTCATCCCTTATGGCGGCACGTTCCTCACGTTCAGCGACTACAGCCGCAACGCCATCCGCATGGCCGCGCTGATGAAGCAGCGCGTGATCCACGTCTTCACGCACGACTCCATCGGCCTGGGCGAAGACGGCCCTACGCACCAGTCCATCGAACACGTTGCCAGCCTGCGCCTGATTCCGAACCTCGATGTCTGGCGCCCCGCCGATACGGCCGAGACCGCCGTGGCCTGGAGCGTGGCCCTGTCCAACCGCGACAAGCCCACCGTGCTGGCCCTGTCGCGCCAGAACCTTCCGTACGCGCCCAAGCGCGACCTGGGCGACATCTCGCGCGGCGCCTATGTGCTGTCCGAGCCGCAGGACGTGGGCCTGAAGAAGAAGCCCCAGGCGGTCCTCATTGCCACGGGTTCCGAGGTGCAGCTGGCCCTGAAGGCGCAGCGCCTGCTGGCCGCGAAAAAGATTGCCGTGCGCGTGGTTTCCATGCCCAGCACCACCACGTTCGACCGTGAAGAGGTCAAATACAAGAAAGCCGTGCTGCCCACCGGCATTCCACGCATCGCCGTGGAAATGGGGGTGACGGACGGCTGGTGGAAATACGGCTGCGCCGCCGTGGTCGGCATCGACACCTATGGCGAGTCGGCCCCGGCGCCGGTGCTGTTCCAGCATTTCGGCTTCACCGAAGAGAACGTGGCAGCCACCGTGCAGGCGGTGCTCAAGCGCAAGTAATTTTGGCAATCAACCTTGGAGAGATAGAGCTATGACGATCAAGATTGGCATCAACGGCTTCGGCCGTATCGGCCGCATGGTGTTTCGCGCTGCTGTGCAGAACTTCTCGGACATCGAAGTCGTGGGTATCAACGACCTGCTCGAGCCCGACTACCTGGCCTACATGCTCAAGTACGACAGCGTGCATGGCCGCTTCAAGGGCGAGGTCTCGGTCGAGGGCAACACCCTGGTCGTCAACGGCAAGAAGATTCGCCTGACGCAGGAGCGTGATCCCGCCAACCTGAAGTGGAACGAAGTGGGTGCCGACATCGTGGTCGAAGCCACCGGCCTGTTCCTGGACAAGGCCAGCGCCGAGAAGCACCTGGCCGCGGGTGCCAAGAAGGTGCTGATGTCGGCCCCTTCCAAGG
Organism: Giesbergeria sp.; assembly: GCA_026647025.1. Classification (GTDB taxonomy): domain Bacteria; phylum Pseudomonadota; class Gammaproteobacteria; order Burkholderiales; family Burkholderiaceae_C; genus Simplicispira. Next base: position 573 of record JAPKHH010000037.1, on the reverse strand, counting down.
ACGACACGCCCATGTTCGTGTTCGGCGTGAACCACGCCACCTATGCTGGCCAGGCCATCGTCTCCAACGCCTCGTGCACCACCAACTGCCTGGCCCCCGTGGCCAAGGTGCTGCATGACAAATGGGGCATCAAGCGCGGCCTGATGACCACCGTGCACGCCGCCACCGCCACGCAGAAGACCGTGGACGGCCCGAGCAACAAGGACTGGCGCGGCGGCCGCGGCATCCTGGAAAACATCATTCCCAGCTCCACCGGCGCCGCCAAGGCCGTGGGCGTGGTGATCCCCGAGCTGAACAAGAAGCTCACCGGCATGTCGTTCCGCGTGCCCACCTCCGACGTGTCGGTGGTGGATCTGACCGTCGAGCTGGAAAAGGAAGCCGACTACAAGGACATCTGCGCCGCCATGAAGGCCGCCTCGCAAGGCGCCATGAAGGGCGTGCTGGGTTACACCGAAGACAAGGTGGTGGCCACCGACTTCCGTGGCGAGCCCTGCACCTCGGTGTTCGACGCCGAAGCCGGTATCGCGCTGGACAAGACCTTCATCAAGGTCGTGAGCTGGTACGACAACGAGT
>JAPKHH010000036.1:0-30094 GCA_026647025.1 Giesbergeria sp. | reverse complement strand
CGCCTGGATCAGTTAGGCCTGTGGAGATGAGCGGCCGCCAGTAGGCGACACCAACCCGTGGGGCCGCGTCAGCGACCCCGTTTAGCCGCTTTGAGCGGCTCACATACCGAAAGCCCCCGGCTTTGCCGGGGGATGGTTACCTGTACTGCGCAAATAGCTATTGTTTTTGATGTCGCGCTCCCGGCAGGCGACTCCCATGTCAGAGCTTGCGCAGCCGCGTGATGGCCGCGCGCAACGTATCGTCCTTTTTGGCAAAGCAGAAGCGCACTACACGTTGGTCGAAGCCGTCGCCATAGAAGGCCGACAGAGGGATGGCGGCCACGCCGATCTCGCGCGTGAGCCATTGGCAAAAATCCGCTTCGCCCAGGTCGCTCACGGCCGAAATGTCCACGCACTGGAAATAGCTGCCGGTGCTGGGCAGCAGGCGCAGGCGTGAGCCCTCCAACCCCTGGCGGAACAGGTCGCGCTTGGCCTGGTAGAAGGCGGGCAGCTGCAGGTAGGGTGCAGGGTCCTGCAGGTAGTGGGCCAGACCGTGCTGCATGGGCGTATTGACCGTGAAGACGTTGAACTGGTGCACCTTGCGAAACTCGGCCATGAGTGCCGCAGGGGCTGCGACGGTACCCACTTTCCAGCCGGTCACATGAAAGGTCTTGCCAAAGCTCGACACGATGAAGGCGCGGGCCGCCAGGCCTGGAAAGCGCGCAGCACTCTGGTGCTCGGCGCCATCAAACACCATGTGCTCGTACACCTCGTCGCTGATGAGAAAAATGTCGGTCGGTGCCAGCAGGTCTTGCAACGCCTGCATGTGCTGCGCGCTCCAGACGGTGGCGCTGGGGTTGTGCGGGCTGTTGATGATGATGGCGCGCGTGCGCGGCGTGATGGCGGCGCCAATGCGGTCAAAGTCGGGTCGAAAGCTCCCGGGCGTCAGCGGCACGCGCACCACGGTGCCACCCGCCAGCGTGATGTTGGGCGCATAGCTGTCGTAGCACGGGTCGAGCACGATCACTTCGTCGCCGGGATGCACGATGGCCAGAATGGCGGTCAGGATGGCCTGTGTGGCGCCTGCTGTGATCGTGATTTCGGTATCTGGGCAATACCGGTGTGCGGTAGCAGCTTCAATTTTTGTAGCAACGGCCTTGCGCAACGCGGGGATGCCAGGCATGGGAGGGTACTGGTTGTGCCCGGCGCGCATGGCCTGGCAGACCGCGTCGATGAGCGCCGGGTCGCAATCGAAATCCGGAAAACCTTGGCCCAGGTTGACCGCGCCATGCTCGGCCGCCAGGGCCGACATGACGGAGAAAATGGTGGTCCCGACCTGGGGCAGTCGGCTGGTGAGGGCGGGGGTGTGGTTGGCGGCGGTCAGCGGGTGCATGGTGATCGGGGTCACAGTTCGTAGTCGTTGACCTGGCCGTTCATGGCACGGGCCACAAGGTCGCGGCTCAGGCGGTCACTCAGGAGCTCGGCAAATTTGTAGACAAAGTTGCGCAGGTAGGCGCCGCGCTTGAAGGCTACGCGCGCGACGCTCTGGCCGAACAGGTGTCCTACGGGGCGCACCACCAAGTCTCCCACGGGATCATCCTTCATGGCCATCTCGGCCACGATACCCAGGCCCAGGCCCAGGCGCACATAGGTCTTGATTACGTCGGAATCAATGGCCTCCAGGGCGATGCGGGGCTGCAGGCGGCGGGTCGCAAAGGCCTGGTCGATCTTGGCGCGTCCGGTAAAGGAGGGGTGGTAGGTGATGAGGGGTTCGTGCGCGATGTCGTCCAGGCCCAGGCGCTCTTTCTGGGCCAGGGGGTGGCTGGGCGGCATGACCAGTACATGCTGCCACTCGTAGCAGGGCAGGGTGACGAGTTCGGGGTAGTCGGCCAGCGACTCGGTGGCCATGCCGATTTCGGCCACCTCGTCGATCACCATGCGCGCCACCTGGTCAGGCGTGGCCTGGTGCAGGCTGATATTGACCTTGGGATAGGCCTCACGCAGGCGGGCCACGGGTACGGGCAGCACGTAGCGGGCCTGTGTGTGGGTGGTGGCAATGCTCAGGGTGCCGTTGTCCTGGGCGCTGAACTGCTCCCCGATGCGCTTGAGGTTTCCTACCTCGCGCATGATGAGTTCGATGCTTTTGAGCACATGCTGGCCCGGCTCGGTAATGCGCTTGAGCCGCTTGCCGTGGCGTGCAAAGATTTCCACGCCCAGCTCGCCCTCCAGTTCGATGATGGCCTTGGAAACCCCAGGCTGCGAGGTATGGAGCGCCTTGGCAGCTTCGGTCAGGTTGAGGTTGCGGCGGGCGGCTTCCTGGACGAAACGAAATTGGTGCAGATTCATATCAGAATGCGGCTAAAGAGTCGCATCATTATGCTGCATTTGTCTAACAAAAGCCTATTGGCTGCAGGCGATGGTGGCCATGAGGGCGGTGAGGCGTGGGTCTTCGCCGATGGCCGCCTGGGCGGTGATGCGAACCTGGGGGTGGCGCATGCGCAGGTCTTCCAGCAGCACGGGCAGGTCTTCGCGGGCGTGCTTGCCGGTACCCAGGAACATGGGGACGATGGTGATGGCTTCGCTGCCCGCGTCCACCAGCTCCTGCACCGCCTGGCTCAGATCGGGCGTGGTGAGTTCAAGGTAGGCGCACCGCACAGGCACCTGGGGATGGTGCGTCTGGATATAGGTTTGCACGGCCTCAATGGGCGCACGCCAGAGGGGGTCGCGCGAACCGTGGGCAAAAAGTACAACGCCGTTGGAGGTGGATGTGGTCATGGAAAGAGGTCAGCGCCGAAGTACCAGCCAGCCAAATGCAGCCAGCGAGAGCAGTGAGTAGATGATGCCTGGCGCCGCCGCGGTCAACCAGGGCGACCAGTTTTGCAGATTGCCGGCAAAACCAAACAGGTTGTTGAGCAGGAAAAAGCTGATGCCGGCCATCACGCCGCCAAAGACGTAGCCCGTGGTCGAACCCGCCCGGAAATGCAGGTAGGCAAAGGGCAGGGCCAATACCACCATGACCAGGCAGCTCAGCGGATAGAACACCTTGCGCCAGAACTCGATCTCGTAGCGCTGCGCTGATTGTCCGTTGGCCTGGAGGTGGCGGATGTACTGGAACAGGTCGAGCGTGGCCATGCGGTCGGGCTTGAGCACGGCAGCGGCCACCATGTCGGCACTGATCTGCGTGGGCCAGCGCAGGCTGGCTTCGTTCTGGTATTGCACGCGAGCTTCGTCGCCAGCGAGGCGCTGAAAGGCGCTGCGCTGGGCCTGGCCCAGGGTCCAGGCGCCATCCTCCTCGACCTGCGCAGAAACCGCCTTGGTCTTGGAGACCAGCCGCCCCTCGGCATCGAATTCGAAGATCCGTACATCGTGCATGCTGCCGTCGGGGTTGATGGAGCGCACATTGACGGCAAACGAGTGTCCCTCCTGGCGCTCCTTGAGCCAGGCGCCCGTGGCTCCCGTGGTCAGCCGGCCCAGTTGACTGGCCTTGACCAGTTGCGCGGCCCGGTCGCTCAGGGGTGCCAGATAGTCGCCCACCGTAAAAGTGAGCAATACGAACATGCCGCCCAGTGTCAGCAGCGTACGCAGTGCGCGCCCGGGGCCCAGGCCGCTGGTGCGCATGATGGTGAACTCCGAGCTTTGCGCCAGCCGCGCCATGACAAAGATGGTGCCGATCAGAACCGTGATGGGCAGCAACTCGTACAGGTGGCTGGGGATGCTCAGGGCCACGAACAGCATGGCATGCGAGACTTCGTATCCCCCGCCCGGGCTGCGTCCGACCCAGCGCAATTCATCAATCAGGTCAAAAAAGAAAAAAAGCGCCAGAAACCCCAGGGTGACAAAGGCCACGGCGGTGATGACTTCCCGGTGCACCAGTTTGCGGATGGTTTTCATGCGGTGCTCCCGCGTTGCCACAGTCGGCGCAGCGTCCATTGGTGGTGGCGTGCCGCCAGCAGCAGCAGAGCCAATGCCAGGGTGCCTCCATGCAGCAGGGCCAGATAGCTGGACAGCGCCAGCTTGTCGGCGCCCACCCAGCTTTGGCCCAGGGTCATGAAGTTGTAATAGACGATAAAGGCAAACAGGGCAAACATCAGGTTGCCGCTGCGGCTTGCACGCGGGTTGACACTCGAGAGTGCCAGTGCCAGCACGACCAGATTCAGGGCAGCAAATGCCAGTCCCAGGCGCCAGCCGAGTTCTGCCTTGTAAATGGGCTGGGACTGCTCCAGCAATTGAAGCGTATTGCTGGTCTTGGCGGAAAGCTCACTGGGGCCCCCAGATGGCGCTTCACCGATGCGGGTGCTGTACTCGGTGAATTCACTGATTTTGAGACCCGGCTTGTCGGTCGAGGTTTCCAACCGTTGCCCTTGTGTCAACACAACCGTGCGTTCGCCATTGCGCACCTCCAGCCTGGCGCTGCGGGCCGATGTCACCGTCTCGCGGTTGCGCTCTGCGGTCGCAATGAACACATTGCTGGCAGCTTCCGGGTCCGGGCTGTCCTTGTCAATGAAGAAAACGCGGGTACCGTTGGCAGATTCCTGGAATTCCCCTGGCGCAATACGGTCGATGTCGCCGCGCTGCTCGTATTGCGCACGCATTTCCTGGATCTGCCGGTTGGCCCAGGGCCATACAGCCAAGGACAGCAGCGCCACTACCAGCATGATGGGCCAAGCGAAGCGCAGCAAGGGGGGCAGCAGGCTGGCGAGGCCACGCCCGCTGGAGAACCAGATCACCATTTCGCTGTCACGGTACATGCGTGAGAGCGTGGCCACGATGGACACAAACAGGCTCAGACTCAGGATGGTGGACAACTGGCCAAGCACGGTGAAACCCATGACCAGCATCACATCGGAAGGGCTGACGCTGCCGCGCGCGGCCTGGCCGAGAGTGCGGATGAGCATCATGGTCATGACGACCGTGACCAGCACCACCAGGGTCGCACCGAAGCTGCGGGCCAGTTCCTTGCGGATGGATGAATCGAATAACATTGGCGCGACAGAAAAGGCTGATTATGAACTTTGATCTGAAAACCCTGGGAGTGGATGGTGCAGTAACCGAGAAATGTGATCTGCTGGTTCTACTGGTGTCCGAGTCGTTTGTACCGGGCAGCGATGCGCTGTCGGACCTGGTGACGCAGGCCCTCAAAGCCAAGGATTTCGATGCCAAGCCAGGGAAACATTTGCAGATGTACCAGCCGCAGGGTGTCGCTGCCCGCCGGTTGGTGCTTGCAGGAATTGGTCACGGCGATGCGCGGTCGGTGCGCCAGGCCATGGCCTCCATTGCAGCGGCGTTCAAGCAGGCGACCGTCAAGCGTGCCGTGGTGTGTTTTGCTTCGTCTGCGGCCGCATCGGCCATTGCGGCCGCGGTGCAGGGAGTGGCGCAGGCGAGTTATGTGTACACCACCACCAAACCCAAGGCCGAGGCCCGCACCCTTGCGCGCGTGGTAATCGGGGTGGCCGATGTGAATGCGGTGATCGACGCCTTCACGCACAGTACGGCCGTGGTGGCTGGGGTGGAATATGCCCGCGAGTGGGGTAACCGCCCCGCCAACCACGCTACGCCCAGCCTGCTCGCGGGCGCAGCCAAGGCGCTGACCAAGCATCCGCGCATCCAGTGCAAGGTCATGGGGCCGCCCGAGGTGTCTCGTCTGGGCATGGGTGCCTTCATGGCAGTGGCCCAGGGTTCGCACGAGCCCTTGCGCTTGATCGAGCTGCGTTACAACGGCGGGGCAAAAACGCAGGCCCCGGTGGTGCTTGTAGGCAAGGGCATTACCTTCGATACGGGCGGTATTTCCATCAAGCCCGCGTCAGAAATGGACGAAATGAAGTTCGACATGTGTGGCGCGGCCAGTGTGCTGGGCGTCTTTCGCGCCTTGGCCGAGTTGCAGCCCGCCATCAATGTTGTCGGCCTGATCCCCGCCTGCGAGAACATGCCGGATGGACATGCCATCAAACCGGGTGATGTTGTCACCAGCATGAGTGGCCAGACCATCGAGATACTCAATACCGATGCCGAAGGGCGGCTGGTTCTGTGCGACGCACTCACCTACGCTGCGCGCTTCAAACCTTCGGCGGTGCTTGATATTGCCACCCTGACGGGCGCCTGCGTGATTGCGTTGGGCGGCGTGCGCACCGGCATGTTTGCCTCGGATGATGCGTTGGCCAATGCCTTGATGGTCGCGGGCGAGGCCAGTGACGACTTGTGCTGGCGCATGCCCCTCGATGAGGACTACGCTGAGGGTTTGAAAACCAACTTTGCCGATATGGCCAACGTGGCGGGTCGACCCGGGGGCGCCATCTCGGCGGCCAAATTCCTGCAGAAATTTGTGGAGGGCGTTCCATGGGCACATCTGGACATCGCTGGAACGGCCTGGAAGGGGGGCGCCGCCAAAGGTGCCACGGGGCGGCCCGTGGGCCTGCTGGTGCATTACCTGCTTGGCATGGCGGCGGCGCCTGACGCTGCAGCGCCCAAAGTGCGCCAGCGCAAGGCACCCGCACGAGGTGCCTGAGAAGCCATGACCGACATTGAATTTCACTTCAATGCTCCAGACAAACTGGTCTATGCGTGTCGCTATGCCCGCAAGCTGTTTCTGAACGACGGCCGCCTGATCATCACGGGGCCCGACAACGTGCTGGAAGGTCTTGATGCCATGTTGTGGCGCATGTCGGCGCATGACTTTGTTGCCCATTGCCGGGGCGACAGCGATGCCGCGCTGCGTGAAGTGTCGCCCATTGTGCTGACGTCGACGCCCCATCAGACGCCGCATTGCGATGTTCTGCTGAACCTGGGGAGTGATATCCCGCTGGACTTTGGCCGTTTCCGCAAGCTGGTCGAAGTGGTCAGTGCACAGGATGACGCGGACCGCGCAAACGCCCGTGTGCGCTGGCGTCACTATGCTGCGCAAGGCTATGACCTGATCCGCCATGATCTGGTGCAAAGAGCACACTGATGTCGACCACCCCCACCAAGACACCCCCGCGGTTCGTGCCCACGCTGACGGAGGTGGTACAGCCCGACGCCATTGCTTCTCCATCCGGGCCCGTGGTGTTGCCCCCTCGGCCCGCGGTGCAATCGCCTCCCGGCAGTGCGCGCCCCCAGCCGTTGGCACCCGAGGCTCCGCTTGCGGGGCGACTGCCGCCGACAGCAGCACCTTTGTCGGCGGTACGGCCGCCCGCAACGATGGTTGCCGTTCGCACCACCGCTGCCGTGGCGGCACAGCCTGCTTGCGCGCCCCCTGCCGAGTCCTCGGCCTCTCCACTGCAGCCGGTTGTGGCGCGTGGCCCCGTGGCCGTGCAAGGAAAGATACCCCAACGCGCAGCGGAATCATCTGAAAATCACTTGCCATCCCGTGCCTTGGCAGAGGGCTTTGAAGAGATGATGGTGCACCGCGTCATGCAACGCGTCGATGTGATGCTGGAGCAGCGCTTGCGGGACGCTATTGCGTTGGTCGTACAGGAACAAACGCGCTCGGTGCTCCCGCGGCTGCGTGAAGAAATCGAATCGGTGGTGCGCCACTCAGTTTATGAGGCGGTGGCTGATGAGTTGGCGAGTGGATCCCAGGTGAGCGAGTCTCGTTGACAGGGTTTTCGATCATTATTTCTTCTGATTTTCATCGTGTTCCCTAATGCCGAGTGCACCAAATTGCGGTATGTTCGCCTGCGTTGAGAAACAAGAATAATCTCAGCGTTTATCTTTACTGGAGATTCCTATGCAATTGAAGTTGAAACTGACCGTAGTTGCTGCTATCGCGGCTGTCGCCGGGCTGGCCTCTGCACAAGAACAGGTGGTCAAAATCGGTCACGTGGCCCCGGTTTCCGGCGCCCAAGCCCACTACGGCAAGGACAACGAAAACGGCGCGCGCATGGCCATTGAGGACATCAATGCCAAGGGCACCACGATCGGCGGCAAGAAGATCAAATTCGAACTGCAGGCTGAAGATGACGCATCCGATCCCAAACAGGGTACGGCGGCTGCACAGAAGCTGTGCGACTCCAAGGTCGCTGGCGTGGTGGGTCACCTGAACTCGGGTACCACGATTCCTGCCTCCAAGGTCTATAACGACTGTGGTATCCCCATGGTGACGGGCGCTGCAACCAACCCCAACCTTACCAAGCCTGGCTACAAGACCACCTTCCGCATCATCTCCAATGACAATGCACTGGGTGCGGGTCTGGCTGCTTATGCCCATGACACGCTCAAGCTCAAGTCGGTCGCCATCATTGACGACCGTACCGCTTACGGCCAGGGCGTGGCCAATGTGTTCAAGAAGGTTGCCGGTGAGTTGGGCATGAAGGTGGTGGACGAGCAGTTCACAACCGACAAGGCCACCGATTTCATGGCCATCCTGACGGCCATCAAGGCCAAGAACCCCGACGCCATCTTCTTTGGCGGCATGGACCCCCAGGCTGGCCCCATGCTGCGCCAGATGGAGCAACTGGGTATGGCCGATACGAAGTATTTCGGCGGCGACGGCGTTTGCACCTCTGAAATCGCCAAGCTGGCCGCTGGTGCCAAGACCCTGTCCAACGTGATTTGCGCTGAAGGCGGCGCTTCGCTGGCCAAGATGCCCGGCGGCGTGGAATGGAAAAAGCGCTATGACGCCAAGTACCCTGGCCAGTTCCAGGTTTACAGCCCGTACACCTATGACGCCACGATGCTGCTGGTGGATGCCATGAAGCGTGCCAATTCCGTGGACCCGAAGGTCTATGTGAACGAATTGGCCAAGTCCAACTTCAAGGGCGTGACGGCCAATATCGCCTTTGAATCCAATGGCGAAATGAAGAACCCCGCCATTACGCTGTACAAGTATGTCGATGGCAAGAAGACGGCACTGAACTGATCAATGGTCAGAGATGCACCGGCCAAGGCGCCGGTGCACGCAAAAATGGCTTCCCTCGGGAAGCCATTTTTCGTTTCAGGAGGGGTCGTGGCAGTGTATTTCAGCGCCTGACCTGCAGTGCACCCGGGTTCACAATATTGCTTGGAGTGCCTTTGATGAAATTGACCACATTGTCAAAGGCTGCGCCGAAATACAGTTCGTAGCTGTCCTGTTCGACATAGCCGATGTGTGGCGTGCAGATGCAATTTTCCAGACGCAGCAGGGCATGGCCCTGCAAGATCGGCTCGCTCTCGAACACATCCACCGCCGCCATACCGGGCCGCCCCCGATTGAGCGCTGCGATCAGCGCATCGGGTTCAATCAGTTCGGCGCGTGAAGTATTGACCAGCAAAGCGGTGGGCTTCATGCATGACAGTGTTTCCAGTGTGATGAGGCCACGCGTCTCATCTGTCAGGCGCAAGTGCAAGGAAATGACGTCACACTGTGCAAAAAACTCCTCGCAGGTGGTGGCAACCTGGTAGCCGTCGGTCAGTGCCTGAATGCGTGACGCTTCGCGCCCCCATATGCGGACATTCATTCCAAACGCTTTACCATAGCCCGCCACAATTTGGCCGATGCGGCCATAGCCCCAGATGCCCAGTGTCTTGCCGCGCAAAACACTGCCAATCCCAAAGTTGGGTGGCATTCCTGCGGCCTTGAGTCCGGATTGCTGCCATGCGCCATGCTTGAGATTGGAGATGTACTGCGGTAGCCTGCGCATGGCCGCCAGGGTCAGTGCCCATGTCAGTTCGGCAGGGGCTACAGGCGATCCCACCCCTTCTGCCACGGCAATGCCGCGTTCGGTGCAGGCACCGACATCGATATGGCTACCGACCTTTCCTGTCTGTGCAATCAGTTTCAGGCGGGGGAGTTTTTCGATCAATTGGCGCGAGATGTGGGTGCGTTCGCGCACCAGAACGATCACATCGGCATCTTTCAGACGTACTGACAGCTGCCCCAGGCCTTTGACGGTGTTGGTGTAGACCTTGGCGGAATAGGCGTCCAGACGTGTTGCGCAATGGAGTTTGCGCACAGCGTCCTGGTAGTCATCAAGGATCACGATATTCATCCCGCCATTGTGCCTTGGCTCCGTGGCGGCACATCGGCAACAACACGTAAAGCACCCTGCGAAACCGCCCGTGGAGCGGGTACGGGTGGTTTGTCAGTGTCGGTTTTCGATGGCGGCCAGCCGGTCCAGTTCGGCGCACACATCGGCCATACGCCCTGCAATCACCATGCGTCCACAGGAACTGGTGTGGCTGCGCAGCACGCGCACTGCTGGACGTGTTTCGGTATGGTGCAAGGACCGCGCAGGGCGTGCGGCGGGCTTGCAGGCCTTGCGTGCGGCAACAGGAGCGTGGTGCAGTGGTTCATGCAAGCCCTGTGGGCCTGTTGGCCTGACCGCGTTGGCAGGGATTGCCGACGGTAGCTGCGAACGCAAGGCTTGCTGCGCGTCGCAGTGCGAAGGGCCGCGCCGGTTCAGCGGGCTGCGCCGGGTGCTCCACCAATGGTGCAAGGCCGTCAAGGGGTGGGTGAGAGTGGCCGCAGCCAACAGGGCAATTCCCATGTGAAAACTCCAGAGGTCAGAGGTTGAACACAGGCAGGATTGCGGAGGGTGCACTGCCAACAGGGCTGGCAGGCCGAGAAGCCCGCCCAACGCCCGCCACCTGTGGCGGTGCATGTACTGCTACATGAGCATGGTGTTGCGGATCAGGCCTACCGCCAGTCCTTCGATGGCAAAAGGCTCGCCGGGCTCGACGACGATGACCGGATAATCCGGGTTTTCGGGGAGCAACTCAATGGCGTGGGCCGTGCGCCGCAGGCGCTTGACCGTGACATCGTCGCCCAGGCGGGCCACGACGATCTGGCCGTTGCGCGCCTCATGCGCAATTTTTACGGCCAGCAAATCTCCGTCCATGATGCCGACGTCGCGCATGGACATGCCGCGCACCTTGAGCAAGTAGTCAGGCTTGTGCTGGAACAGACTGTCTTCCACGCAATAGGTCTGGTCCACGTGTTCCTGCGCGAGAATGGGTGAGCCTGCGGCCACCCGCCCGACCAGGGGCAGCATGAGTTGTGATATGCCGGGAATGGGCAGGCTGTATTGCGTGCCGCGGGCTGCATTGATGGAGCGCACGGCCTCGCCGCACAGCCGGATGCCGCGCGAAGTGCCACTGACCAGTTCGATGACACCCTTGCGGGCCAGCGCCTGGAGGTGCTCTTCTGCGGCGTTGGCTGACTTGAAGCCCAGCTCTGTCGCAATCTCCGCGCGTGTCGGCGGAGCTCCCGTACGGGAAATGGCGGTCTGGATCAGGTCCAGAATCTGTTGTTGGCGGGCCGTGAGCTTGGGCGCGTTGAGCATGGCAGGCTCCTGTTGGGGCGGAGAGAAAAAATCGAACTGTTTTTTGATCCAGTAACTGTATTTTTAACCAGTTTTTTAAGGCTTGCAAGTGACTACCGGAAAAATCGTTGTTTTGGGCACAGGTGGAACCATTGCCGGCAAGGCGGGTTCGGCCGGTGACAACATTGGCTATGTGGCGGGACAGGTGGGTGTACGGGAACTGTTGGACGCGGTTCCCGGTCTGGCGCAGGCGGCCCAGGGCCCGTTGCTGGTCGAGCAGGTGGCGCAGATCGACAGCAAGAACATGGACTTCGCAGTCTGGGCCGCGCTGGCCCGGCGCTGCCGAGCGTACCTGGAGGATGATGGCGTGCGCGCCATTGTGGTGACGCATGGCACGGACACGCTCGAAGAGACGGCGTGGCTGCTGCACAGCGTGCTGGATGCGCACAAGCCCGTAGTGCTGACCTGCGCAATGCGTCCAGCCACAGCCATCGCGCCCGACGGACCGCAGAATCTGCTGGATGCTCTCGCCGTGGCCAATGCGCCTGGCGCACACGGCGTGCTTTCAGTGTGTGCCGGGGCGGTACATGGCGCGCGGCAGGTGCAGAAGGTTCACCCCTATCGCGTCAATGCCTTCAGTTCGGGCGAGGACGGGCCGCTGGGATGGGTCGAGGAAGGGCGAGTTCGTCTGGCACAGAACTGGTCCCAGGCGCAGGCAGGATGGGCGCAGCGCGCTCTCGAAAACAGCGCGTTTGATGGCGATTGGCCGCGGGTCGAGATTGTCATGAACTACGTTGGTGCGAGCGGATCGACGATCGATGCGCTCGTGCGTGACGGAGTCCGGGGCCTGGTGGTGGCGGCTACGGGCAACGCTACCCTGCACCATGCGCTGCAGGCGGGGTTGGAGCGTGCGCAGCAGGCCGGTCTGGCCGTGCGTCTGACCACCCGGTGCCCACTGGGCCGGGTTTTGGCCTTGCCGGGATCTGGTACCGCGTTGCCGCTCGCTCCGGGGCTTGTTCCGGTGAAGGCCCGTGTGTCGTTGATGCTGGAGTTGCTGGGGGCGCAGGCGCCAGCTCCCTGAAATGCCAACGCCCCGCATGCGGGGCGTTGCAAGGGGCTGCGGACCGGGCCCGCAAGCAATCAAACTCAGTCGGCCAGGGCGGCCAAGGCACGTGCGGTAATTTCCTCCACGCTGCCGGTACCGCTGATGGCGCGGTATTTGGGTGCGTTGGTGGCATCCTGGGCGGCCCAGCCAGAATAGTAGTCGACGAGGGGGCGCGTCTGGGCGCTGTAGACCTCCAGGCGCTTTTTCACGGTTTCTTCCTTGTCGTCATCGCGCTGAATCAGGTCTTCGCCCGTGGCGTCGTCCTTGCCGGCGACCTTGGGGGGGTTGAACTTGACGTGGTAGGTACGGCCACTGCCGGGGTGCGAGCGGCGGCCACTCATGCGTTCGATGATGGCGTCGAAGGGCACATCGATCTCCAGCACGTAATCCAGCTTGACACCGGCTTCCTTCATGGCATCGGCCTGCGGAATGGTGCGTGGAAAGCCATCGAACAGGAAGCCGTTGGCGCAGTCGGGTTCGGCAATGCGTTCCTTGACCAGGCCGATGATGATGTCGTCGCTCACCAGCGCGCCCGACTCCATGACCGCCTTGGCCTTCAGGCCCAGTGGTGTGCCGGCCTTGACGGCTGCGCGCAGCATGTCACCGGTGGAGATTTGCGGGATACCGTATTTTTGGCAGATGAAGGTGGCTTGCGTGCCCTTGCCGGCGCCCGGTGCGCCCAACAGAATCAGTCTCATGGAAGTCCTCTCGGTATGTGAATCCGGCTGGCACAACAAACCACGGACGCACAGGCGCCCGGATGCGGTGCTCTTTTTGGAGGGCAAGGATAGCATGCGCAACTTTCGCCCCGGCTTACGGCCTGCCGGTCTGTACTGGGCGGGCCGTTTTGGCGTTCAACCCAGCAGCGCCCGCACCCGCGCCAGGTCGTGTGGCGTGTCCACACCTGGCCCTGGGGCGGTGGCGGTGACATGCACGGCAATACGGTGGCCGTGCCAGAGTGCACGCAGTTGTTCCAGGGCCTCAATGGCTTCGGTCGGCGCCTGGGGCAGGGTCGGAAACCGGCGCAAAAAATCGGCGCGGTAACTGTAAATGCCGATGTGGCGCAGCGGCGCAAACCCTGTCAGCGCGGCCACGCCCGGGTGCGCCTGTGTTGCGGCGCCCTGCCACCACGCGGTGTCGCCATGGTCGCGTGCGAAAGGGATGGGAGCCCGGCTGAAGTAATGCGCCAGCCCCCTGGCGTCCAGCACGACCTTGACGACGTTGGGGTTGGCCAGGTCGGCCAGGCTGTCGATGGGGTGGGCTGCCGTTCCCATGTGTGCTTCGGGGTGCGCGTCCAGCAGGCCTGCCACGGCGTTGATGAGTTGCGGATCGATCAGAGGTTCGTCGCCCTGCACGTTGACCACCACGTCGTCGCCCTGCAGGCCCAGCAATGCGCAGGCTTCGGCCAGGCGATCGCTGCCGCTGGGGTGGTCGGCGCGGGTGGCGATGACCTCCACGCCATGGCGCTGGCAGGCTTCGACGATGCGCGCGTCATCAGCCGCCACCACGGTGCGCCGGGCCGCGCTTTGCGCAGCACGCCGGGCGACTTGCACAACCATCGGCAAACCGGCGATTTCGGCCAGGGGTTTGTCGGGCAGGCGACTCGATGCCATGCGTGCCGGAATCAGCACGGTGAAGGCGGTCGCAGCGGTCATTGCTCCAGTTCCTCGTCCGTCAGCGTGCGTGCCTCATTTTCCAGCAGCACAGGAATGCCGTCGTGCACCGGGTAGGCCAGTCGTGCGCTGCGCGAGATCAGTTCCTGGCGTTCCCGGTCGTAGGTCAATGGCCCCTTGGTGACGGGGCAGACCAGCAGTTCAAGCAATTTGGTGTCCATGGCAGTGCAATCGGAAGAAAAACTCAGGAAGGCGATGATAGCGAGCGTGCCTTGGCATGGGCCAGCAAGCCCTCAAGGGCGGCAAAGAAGCGGGGGTCCATGTCTGCGCGCAGCGGCACGGCCAGCGCGTCCGGGTGTTTCTTCCACAACTTGACGGCATCTTTTTCGGTACAAACGAGCGTGTAGGGCTTGTCTGTCGGACGGTTCCAGCTATCAAAAGTGGAGTGATCGGGTAACGCCTGCGTGCGCGCCAGCGTCAGTCCCTGGGCCTGCAGCATGGCAAAAAAGTCATGCGGGCGCGCAATGCCGGCCACAGCCAGCAGCGGTTGGTCGCGCAGGCCTTCGAGCGGAACGCGCTGCCCGTCGGCGCGCAGCGCATAGTCCGCCAGGGAGCGCTGCAAGGCAAAGGTTGGCGCGTTACTGGTGACATCGGCGGGCCCTGCATACACCACCAGGTCCACCGGGCGAGGCCAGGGTTCGCGCAGCGGGCCTGCGGGCAGCAGAAAGCCATTGCCCGTGCCCTGGTCGTTGAAGACGCAGATCTCCACATCACGCGCCAGCGCCAGGTGCTGCAGGCCGTCGTCGCAGACGATCACGTCGATCTCGGGGTGGTGCGCCCTGAGCATGCGCGCTGCATCGATGCGGCGCACAGCCACTGCCAGCGGGACGGCGCAGTGGCGGGCAATCAGCGCGGGTTCGTCTCCGACTTCATGGGCCGGGCTGTCGGCATGCACGGCGCGGCAGTCTTTGGTGCTGCGCCCGTAGCCCCGCGAGACTACGCCCGGGTGCCAGCCCTGGGCCTGCAGGTAGCGCACCACGGCCATGACCACAGGCGTCTTGCCCGCGCCGCCTGCCACCACATTGCCCACCACGACAACCGGCACGCCCGGGTGCTCGGCTCGCAGCACGCCGGTCCGGTACAGCGCGCGACGCAGCGCCACGGCTCCGCCCATCAGCAGTGACAAGGGCCAGAGCAGCCATGCCAGCAGGCCGCGCTGGCGCCACGTGCGTTGCAGTACCGGCGGGCGCGCCAGGTCAGAAGGGGAGGGATGATGAGGCTGCGGCATGGCGGCAGCCAGGTCGTATCAAGGCTTGCCAGCCCCCGCGCTCGCGGACGACTGGGTGGCGAAGGTGATCTGCGTCAGCCCCACGCGGCGCGCGGCTTCCATCACCGTCACCACGGACTGGTGGGGGGCTGTCGCGTCGGCGCTGATGATGACGATGCTGCCGGGGCCGGCTTTGGCGGCGCTCTGCAGCGCGGCGGCCAGCACATCGACGCTCTTGCCCTCCAGTCCGGTCCTGTTCACGGCGTAGCGGCCATCGGCGGCCACGGCAACGACGACTTCCTTGGGGTGGTCGCGCTGCTGATCCGCGTCGGCCACGGGCAGGGTGAGCTGCAATTCGGTGAACTTGCTGTAGGTGGTGGTCAGCATCAGGAAGATGAGAATCACCAGCAGCACGTCAATGAACGGGATCAGATTGATCTCGGGTTCTTCCTTGGCGCGGGGACGAAAGTTCATGAGCGGCGGGCCTCAGGCGTTACTTTCGCAGGCGCAACAGGTGCCGCACGAACTGCTCGGAGGCCAGTTCCAGCGTGAGCAGATAGGCATCTACCCGGCCGCGGAAATAGCGCCAGAAGATCAGCGACGGAATCGCCACGATCAGGCCAAACGCCGTGTTGTACAGGGCCACCGAAATGCCATGCGCCAGCTGCGCCGGGTTGCCGCTGCCCATGCCACCGCCGCTGCTCCCCTGGGAGCCGAAGATTTCGATCATGCCCACCACGGTGCCCAGCAGCCCCAGCAGGGGTGCGGCCGAAGCGATGGTGGCCAGGGCGCTGAGGTACTTCTCCAGTCGATGCGCCACCACCCGGCCCGTGCCTTCCATGGAGGCGCGCAGGTCCGACTCGCTGCAACGGGGGCTGCTGTTGAGGGTGCGCAGGCCGGTGGCCAGGACTTCACCCAACGCTGAGTTTTGTGCCAGCTGTGCCACCACGTCAGGGCCGGGCACGGCATGGGCCGATACCGAAATGGCTTCGTCCAGCAGTTTGGGGGGGGCAATGCGGGCGGTTTTGAGGGACAGGAAACGCTCAAAAATCAGCGCCATGGCCAGGACCGAGCAGGCAATCAAAGGCCAGATGGGCCAGCCTGCGGCTTGTATGATGGACAGCAATTCTCTCTCCGCACGGGGGTGGGCAAAGGGCGATTATGGCCCAGCTTTCCGCCTTTTCCGTCAGGAGTGGCCCCCCAGGCTGTCAGAAGTCACCCTTGGCCCCTGTCACCCACAGTTTCTGTGGATAACTTTGTGGAAAACCGCAGGGGGGCACCCCGGGAAATGGCGTAAAACCGTGACCGAAACAGAATGCTGAAATTTTGCACATCAAAAAACATAATAAAAACAATGGGTTGCACGAAAACAAATGCTTTCCCCGGTGGTTTGTGGGACAAAGAGTTACATCGACGCCATGCGGCGCGCCTGTGGAATACTGCGCCGCAACAACGCCTGAAAGCCGCCTGAAACGCCATGTTTGACCCTCAAAACCCTGTGCTGGCGCCACGCATCTGGGAGGTTGGCGCGCTGTGCCGCGCCGTGGCTGACGCTTTGCAGGCGCGCTTCAATCCGGTCGCGGTGCGCGGGGAGATCACCGGCTTTTCGCGCGCATCCAGCGGGCATTGCTACTTCTCGCTCAAGGATGCGCAAGGGCAGATCCGCTGCGCCATGTTCCGCAGTGCCGCCAGTCGGTTGGACTTTGTTCCGCGCGATGGCGAACTGGTCGAACTGCGCGGGCGTCTGGGCGTCTACGAGGCGCGTGGCGACCTGCAGCTCGTCGTGGAAAGCCTGCAGCGCGCCGGGCAGGGGGCCTTGTTCGAGCAGTTTTTGCGCCTGAAAGCCCGGCTGGAGGCCGAAGGGCTGTTCGACGCCGCCCGCAAACGTCCTCTGCCCCTCATGCCCCGCGGCATTGGCCTGGTCACCTCGCCCGGGGCGGCTGCCCTGCACGATGTGGTGTCTGCGCTGCGTCGGCGGGTGCCCCACTTGCCTGTGGTGCTGGTGCCAGCACTGGTGCAAGGTGAGGGCGCTGCGCCGTCGCTGTGTGCGGCGCTATCAAAACTGTATCTGATGGCGCAAGCTGGGCAAGCGTCAGAAGCAGATTTGGCTCATAACCCGCCCATCGATGTGATCCTGCTGGTACGGGGTGGCGGTTCCATGGAAGACCTGTGGGCCTTCAACGACGAGCAACTGGCACGCACCATCGTGCAAAGCCCGGTACCGATCATCAGTGGGGTGGGGCACGAGACCGACTTTACCGTCGCCGATTTCTGCGCCGACCTGCGGGCGACCACCCCCACGGCGGCGGCTGAACTCGTGGCCCAGCCGCGCGCCGTGTGGCTGGGGGCGCTGGATCTGCTGGAAACCCGCCTGCGCGACGGCGTCCAGCGCCAGGTCGAACAGCGGTGCCAACGCCTGGATCAGGTGGCCGCGCGCCTGGGCAGACCGTCGGGTCTGGTGGTGCGCGAGCAGCAGCGCAGCGCCCGCCTGGCCGAACGCATGCGCCGTGTGGTGCTATTGAAATTGCAGCTGCTTGCGCATAACCAGAAAGCGCTGGAGGCCAATTTCATGGTCAAATTACAGCAGAGCCTGGCGGATCGGCGCCAGCGGCTTGAACGTGCGGCCATGCGCCTGGAGTTGCTCGACCCCCAACTGGTGCTGCAGCGCGGCTACTCCCTGCTCACCGACCGCCAGGGCCATGTGGTGACCAGCGTGCACCAGGCGCCGCCAGGCGCCGCCTTGCAGGCCACCCTGGCCGATGGCGCACTGGACCTGCTGGTGCAGCAGCCGTCCACGGCACGGTAGTGCAGAGCCGGGAATCTGCGGCGCATACGCACAAGCCTGCAAAGGTCGGTGCTTGTTCCTACAATGGCTGGGTGACATTCCCGTCGCCGGCCTCCTGCAGGTACGGTGCCCGCAAACGAACCCACGAGAAGGAACACCCCATGGAACATACCCTGCCCGCGCTGCCCTATGCCATCGACGCCCTGGCCCCGCATTACAGCCAGGAAACCCTGGAATACCACCATGGCAAGCACCACAACGCCTACGTGGTGAACCTGAACAACCTGCAAAAGGGCACCGAATTCGAAGCGATGGCGCTGGAAGACATCATCAAGAAGTCCAGCGGCGGCATCTACAACAACGCCGCCCAGATCTGGAACCACACCTTCTTCTGGAACTGCATGGCCCCCCAGGGGGGCGGCGAACCTGGTGGTGCGCTGGCCGCGGCCATCAACGCCAAGTTTGGCTCGTACGCAGCTTTCAAGGAAGCCTTCGTCAAGAGCGCCGTAGGTAACTTTGGCTCGGGCTGGACCTGGCTGGTGAAAAAGCCTGATGGCAGCGTCGATATCGTGAACACCGGCGCCGCCGGCACGCCCCTGACCACGGCCGACAAGGCCTTGCTGACCGTGGACGTGTGGGAGCATGCGTACTACATCGACTACCGCAACGCTCGTCCCAAGTTTGTGGAGACCTTCCTGGACAAGCTGGTCAACTGGAAGTTTGCCGAAGCCAACTTCGGCTGATCCGGAGGATGCAGTCGCACGGCTGCTCCCCCTTTCATGCAAAAGGGCCCGAAGAGCGATCTCCGGGCCCTTTTGCATGGGCGCAGCAGCAAGAATTCTGTAAGTCTTCTATAAGACTTCAAAAAAAAAGCCATTCATGCGCTGAAAATTTTGCATTGTGAGATTTCGTTGCAAAATTGACCGACCCATCCGGTATCCCTCAAGCAAAATCCTGTGGCGTCTGACAAAGCGATGTGCGCCGGACTGTTGTCCGGCTGTGCGACCCCTGTTTTTGTTCACGGAAAGAAAAGATGAGCAGCCAGCAACCCACCATCCTCTATACCCTGACCGACGAAGCACCGCGTCTGGCCACGGCTTCGTTCCTGCCGATCGTGCGCAGCTTCACTACGCCAGCGGGCATCCGTGTGGAGGAGGCCGATATTTCAGTGTCAGCCCGCGTGCTGGCTGCGTTCCCCGAGCGCCTGACGGATGCGCAGAAGGTGCCCGACACCCTGGCCGAGCTGGGCGAGAAGACCTTGCATCCCGATGCCAACATCATCAAACTGCCGAATATCAGCGCGTCCGTGGGCCAGCTGGTGGCCTGCATCAAGGAGTTGCAGGGCAAGGGCTATGCCATTCCTGACTACCCTGAAGACCCCAAAACCGACGAAGAGAAAGAGGTTCGCGCACGCTATGCCAAGTGCATCGGCAGCGCGGTGAACCCGGTGCTGCGCGAGGGCAACTCGGACCGCCGTGCTCCGCGCGCCGTCAAGGAATACGCTCGCAAGAACCCGCACTCCATGGCCGAGTGGAGCCAGGCTTCGCGCTCACATGTCTCGCACATGCACAGCGGCGACTTCTATCATGGGGAAAAATCGTTGACGCTCGACACGGCGCGCGATGTGAAGATGGAGTTGACCACCCACAGCGGCCAGACCATCGTGCTCAAACCCAAGGTGGCGCTCAAGGCGGGCGAGATCATCGACAGCATGTTCATGAGCAAAAAGGCGCTGGTCGAGTTCTACGAAAAAGAGATCGACGATGCCTACAAGACCGGCATGATGTTTTCGCTGCACGTCAAGGCCACGATGATGAAGGTCTCGCACCCCATCGTGTTCGGCCACTGCGTGAAAATTTTCTACAAGGACGCCTTTGCCAAGCACGGCAAACTGTTCGCAGAGCTGGGTGTCAACGTCAACAACGGCATGGCCAACCTGTACGAAAAGGTTGCGACGCTGCCGCAATCGACGCGCGAAGAGGTGCTCAAGGACCTGCACGCCTGCCACGAAGGCCGTCCCGAACTGGCCATGGTCGATTCGGCCAAGGGCATCACCAATTTCCATTCGCCCAACGACATCATCGTGGATGCCTCCATGCCGGCCATGATCCGGAACGGCGGCAAGATGTGGGGGGCCGATGGCCGCCTCAAGGACGTCAAGGCCGTGATGCCCGAGTCGACCTTTGCCCGCATCTACCAGGAGATGATCAACTTCTGCAAGTGGCACGGCAACTTCGACCCACGCACCATGGGCACGGTGCCCAATGTGGGCCTGATGGCGCAGCAGGCCGAGGAATACGGCTCGCACGACAAGACCTTTGAAATGGCCGAAGGCGGCATGGCCAACATTGTTGACCTGGCCACGGGCGAAGTGCTGCTCTCGCAAAACGTGGAGCAGGGCGACATCTGGCGCATGTGCCAGGTCAAGGACGCACCGATTCGTGACTGGGTCAAGCTGGCGGTCACGCGCGCCCGCAACTCGGGCATGCCGGCCGTGTTCTGGCTCGACCCGTACCGCCCGCACGAGGCCGAACTGATCAAAAAGGTCGAGACCTACCTGAAAGACCACGACACTACGGGCCTGGACATCCAGATCATGAGCCAGGTGCGTGCCATGCGCTATACGCTGGAGCGCGTGATCCGCGGCCTGGACACCATCTCGGTGACGGGCAACATCCTGCGCGACTACCTGACGGACCTGTTCCCCATCATGGAGCTGGGCACCAGCGCAAAGATGCTCTCCATCGTGCCGTTGATGGCGGGCGGCGGCATGTACGAAACCGGTGCCGGTGGCTCTGCGCCCAAGCATGTGCAGCAGCTGGTGGAAGAAAACCACCTGCGCTGGGATTCGCTGGGCGAGTTTCTGGCACTGGCCGTGTCACTCGAAGACCTGGGCCTCAAGACCGGCAATGCACAGGCCACGATCCTGTCTCAAACGCTGGATGCCGCTACCGGCAAGCTGCTGGAAAACAACAAGAACCCGTCCCCCAGAACCGGTCAGCTGGACAACCGCGGCAGCCAGTTCTATCTGGCCTTGTACTGGGCACAAGCGCTGGCTGCACAAACCGATGACGCTGCGCTGGCCGCCAAGTTTGCGCCGCTGGCTGACAAGCTGGCTGCCGGAGAGGAGGCCATCGTGGCCGAGCTCGCCGCAGTGCAAGGCAAGGCCGCAGATATAGGTGGTTACTACCAGCCGGACCTGGCCAAGCTCAACGCCGTCATGCGCCCGAGTGCCACGCTCAACGCGGCCCTGGCCACCATGCAGAGCTGATCTCTGCCATCGCCATTTTTCCAGGCCGGGGCGGTGTCCCGGATCTGGCGGAATGCGCAGTCAAAAGGCCGGTCCTCTCGCGCTGAGGACCGGCCTTTTTTTTGTTATTGGCCTTGCCCCATCAGCGGCTTGTAGAAAACGGTGTGCCACTCAACCGGCTGCCCGCCTTGATCGCCTTCTTGGCAAACCAGCCCTGGTTCATTTCCAGCACAAAGCGCACGGGCTTTTCCGAGCAATGTGAATCGGTGGTTTCCGGCTGCATGTCGGCCAGGTTCACGATGGTTCCATCGTCGGCCACAAAGGCAGCCGTCAGCGGGAGCAAGGTGTTTTTCATCCAGAAGCACTGAACACCCGGCTGATGGAACACGAACAGCATTCCCTCATGCTGCGGCATTTCCTTGCGGTGCATCAGCCCGATCTGGCGTTCCTGGGGGCTGAGGGCCAGTTGCGCGTCGATGCGGTGAATGCCCGCCGTGAGTTGCACACGCTGCAGGTTCAACTGTGGTTCTTCGGCCTGGGCCACGGCGCTGCCCAGTGCCAATGCACCCAAACAGACCAGACGAAGAAAGCGGGGCAGGGGAGAGATTTTCATGAAGAAGCCCATCGTGAACAGAAAGAATGCCGGTGGCAGGCGCAAAAAAGCCCGCGCATGCGGGCAATTTTGTCGCAAAAGGGCACAGGCGAGGCAACCTGCCGCCCTGTAGCGGCTTATGCGGCCTTGGCGGCGTGCTTGTGGGCCTTCTTTTTGGCTACTTTCTTGTGTGCCTTGGGCGTTTTCTTGGCGGCCATCTTGGATGCCGTAGGTGCGGGTGCCGGGGCTGCTGCTGCGGCCTCGGGTGCTGCAACCGGGGCGGGCGCCGCAGGTGCCTGCTGTGCAAACGCGCCAGCGGCAAACAAACCGGCGATCAGGGCAGTGAGAAGCTTGTTCATGGAAAGACCTTTGACATGCAAATGATGGATTTGATGCGCCGCAAAAGGCTGCGACGCATCTTCTCAACGCCCGCCTGTCGATGGGGTTGACAGGGTTTTCTGGAATATTTGTCGATAGAATTGGTTGGTTTAGAGAGTTTTGCCTAACCCGCTGAAGAGCCTTCAGCATTCCAACGGAGACCTCCTGTCCATGACCAGCTACCAGCACATCAAGGTGCCCGCCGAAGGCACGAAAATCACCGTCAACGCCGACATGTCGATCAATGTGCCGGACCAACCCATCATTCCCTTCATCGAGGGCGATGGCACGGGTGCTGATATCACCCCGGTGATGCTCAAGGTGGTCGATGCGGCCGTGGCCAAGGCCTACGGTGGCAAGAAGAAGATTCACTGGATGGAGGTGTATGCCGGTGAAAAATCGACCAAGGTCTATGGCCCCGATGTGTGGCTGCCCGAAGAAACGCTGGCCGCCGTCAAGGACTACGTCGTCTCCATCAAGGGCCCGCTGACCACCCCCGTAGGCGGCGGCATCCGCTCGCTCAACGTCGCCCTGCGCCAGGAGCTGGACCTGTACGTCTGCCTGCGCCCCATCCAGTACTTCGACGGCGTGCCTTCGCCCGTGAAAGAGCCGCAGAAGACCAACATGGTCATTTTCCGTGAGAACTCGGAAGACATCTACGCGGGCATCGAGTTCGAAGCCGAATCCGACAAGGCCAAGAAACTCATCAAGATCCTGCAGGACGAATTCGGTGTCAAGAAAATCCGCTTTCCCGCCACGTCCGGCATCGGCATCAAGCCCGTATCGCGCGAAGGCACCGAGCGCCTGGTGCGCAAGGCCATTCAGTACGCCATCGACAACGACAAGCCCAGCGTGACCATCGTGCACAAGGGCAACATCATGAAGTTCACCGAAGGGGGTTTTCGTGACTGGGCCTATGGCCTGGCCGCCAAGGAATTCGGCGCCGAGCTGATCGACGGCGGCCCCTGGATGAAGTTCAAGAACCCCAAGACGGGCAAGGAAATCACCATCAAGGACAGCATTGCCGACGCCTTCCTGCAGCAGATTCTGCTGCGCCCGGCCGAATACTCGGTAATCGCCACGCTCAACCTCAACGGCGACTATGTGTCTGACGCCCTGGCCGCACAAGTGGGTGGCATCGGCATTGCGCCCGGCGCCAACCTGTCGGACACCATCGCCATGTTCGAAGCCACGCACGGCACGGCGCCCAAGTACGCCGGTAAGGACTATGTGAACCCCGGTTCCGAGATTCTGTCTGCCGAAATGATGCTGCGCCACATGGGATGGACGGAAGCGGCCGACCTCATCATCAGCTCGATGAAGAAGTCGATTGCCAGCAAGAAGGTGACCTATGACTTCGCCCGCCTGATGGACGGCGCCACGCAGGTGAGCTGCTCGGGCTTTGGCCAGGTCATGATCGACCACATGTAAGCGCGTTCCTGGGCCTCACCGGAGTGCCTTGAAGCCTGTCCCCGCCCTGTGAAACCATGGAGCGGGGATTTTTTTCCCCTACCGCATCCAGTACCTGGGACCCGCCAATGAATGTGTTTGCTTGCGCCTTTGCACTGATGCTCACCGCCGCCCTGCTGGCAGGGTGCGCCGGCCAGGGCTTCGATGTCAATCGAGCCGAAACCGTATTGCCACTCAAGCGCGCCTGGGTGGACGGCCGAACAGTGGACTACATCACCACTGATGTCTCCGATGCCGTGATGGCGCGTGCTGAAGGCGCAAACTATGCACCGCGCCTTGCAGGCGCCGTGGGCATTACCGGAAAGGCCTCCATCCTGGAGCGGGTGTACATGTTTCCCGGGGGCGAGCAAATCAATATTTTTCAGTCGGCGCCAGTGCCTACCGGCGCGACCAATACCGTGGCAGCCTACAGCCCCCTGTGGCGGCTGGTGGTAGTGCGTTGGCAGGTGCCTGTGATGGGGCGCGTGCTGAAGTCGGAAGAGGAACTGCTGGCTGCTGAAGAGCGCGGCGATGTGGCGTTGGAGCAGACCGAGGTGGTGGTCAATTGCCCGGTGACGCGAGGGACGGATGGCCGCGCACTGCGAGGCGTTCGCTGAAGGCGGAGAAAACCTGCCGTGCAGCATGCCCCCGAGGGAGCCAGACCATCGAGGGCAACGCTGAACAAGTCCGCGTGACCGGGGACTGGCGCCGTTGGTGCAACATCGACGCCCTCACCAGGCAGTCAATCTGTGGGTTGCAGCTTGAGTGGCCCGCGCAGGCACACTACAACGCTTCGTTCTTTATCAGGCTCTTGCCGAGCATTTCCCAGAAGTGGCCTTGGATATGATGGGCGACAACTTCCAGGTGCTGAAGGCGGGTGTAGCTTGTGCCTGGCTTGCGGTAAGGAATCATGGTGATGCACTCGTTGAACGCGTTTGCTTCCACGAGTTTCTGGGCTTTTCTGAGTCGGCGAATCAACTGGTCCGTCGATTGGCCCCGAAGCGCCAGCACGCCTTCCCGATTGACTTCTCGCAAAGTGCCTTGTGGCGGATCGGGCGGTGCGCCTTTTGAAAGCAAAACCAGGTTCTTGGCGAAGCTTTCATGCCAGGCCACCAGATGCGCAAGCATGTCCTTCATGTCCCATCGATGATTGACCGGTGTTGAAAGGTCGAATTCGGGCATTTTGACAAGCCGGACGATGTCTTCCACTGCACGGTGGACGTTGTGCAGGGCGAACCGGATCTGGATGTCTTCCGGGCTTTCGTTCTGCTTCATCGCAAGGGTTCCTGCCAGGCAGGATGAGCCCCCCACCGAGGTGCAGAGGGTGATTGGCTGGGAAAGCTACTTGAGCAGCAGCGCGTTGATGGCCTGTACGTCATCGAGCGTCAGCGTGCCCGCTGCCTGGCGCAGTTTGAGCGTGCCCAGCAGCACGTTGTAGCGGGCCTGGGCCAGGTCGCGCTTGGTCTGGTAGAGCTGGCTCTGGGCGTTGAGCACGTCGATATTGATGCGCACACCCACCTGGTAGCCCAGCTTGTTGGCGTCCAGCGCGCTCTGGCTCGATTGCTCGGCCGCCTCCAGCGCCTTGACCTGGCCGATGCCCGACTGCACGCCAAAGAAGGCGCTGCGTGTGGCCTGGGCGACGTTGCGGCGGGCGGTTTCGAGGTCGGCCTCGGCTTTTTGCTCCAGGGCCAGGGTCTCCTTCACGCGGTTTTGCACGGCAAAGCCCGCAAACAGGGGCAGGTTCAGCGCCACGCCCACGGTGGCATTGTTGGTACGGGTGTTCAGGTGGGGTGCGGTGACCGTGCCGTTGGGGTTGTGCTGGATGGCGTAACTGGCCTGCAGGTCGATGGTGGGGCGGTGGCCGGTCTCGGCCTTGCGGGTCTCGAGCCGGGCGACGTCCAGGGCCAGGGCCGCCTGGCGCACACCGGGTTGCTGGTCCTGCGCCGTTTGCACCCAGGTCGCCACGTTGTCGGGTGCCACGCTGGGCAACTGCACAGGCAGGGCCAACGGGCGGGGCTGGGCCCCGGTGCTGCCCACGAGCTGGTCCAGGGCCAGCTTCTTCACGCGCAGGTCGTTGTCGGCGGCAATTTCCTGGGCGCCCACCAGATCGAAGCGGGCCTGCGCCTCGCGCGAGTCGGTTACGGTGGTGGTGCCCACCTCAAAGTTGCGTTTGGCGGCGGCGAGTTGCTCCGACACGGCGGCCTTTTGCGCCTGCACGAAGGTGAGGGTGTCTTGCGCAGCCAGCACATCGAAGTAGGCCTGGCTGACGCGCACCAGCAGGTCTTGCGCGGCGGCGTCGAGCTGCGCCTGGGCCACGTCGATGCCACGCTGGCCCTGCTCGTAGCCAATGCGGTTGGCCGGGCGGTACAGCGGCTGCGAGGCGCTGATGGCCATGCTTTGCGTGGTGCCGTTGTAGTTGATGGAGGGGCGGCTGACGTCGGTGTTGGCGCGCGAAATTCCGGCGGTCAGCCCGGCACTGGGCAGCAGGCCGGCGCGTGCCTGGTCCGCGCGGCGGGCCGCGGCTTCGAGCTGGGCCTGGGCCGATTGCCAGGCCGAGTCATAGCCCCGAGCGGCCTCGACAAGCTCCAGCAGGCTCTGGGCCTGCGCCGGGGCGGCAAACGCGGCGCCCAGCGCCAGGGTCAGGATCAGAGGGCGAAGCCGGAGCGATTGCATGGAGAAGGTCTTTCTGGAAGTGCCTGAAAAGAAGGGGCCGTTGCGTTGTGCGGAGCGGAAAGGCATCGCATCAGTAGCGGGGAATGCCCGGGTCGTGTTCGCGCGCCCAGGCGTCGATGCCGCCAGTGATGTTGACGACCTGGTCATGGCCCCGCTGCGCAAGGTAGGCCGCCACATGCTGGCTGCGCACGCCGTGGTGGCACAGGCAGGCGGTGGGGCGGGTGGGGTCCAGTTCGTCCATGCGCTCGGCCAGTTGTCCCATGGGTATGGTCCGCAGTTCGAAGCCCTGGGCAGGCACGCTGGCCTGTTCCAGTTCCCAGGGCTCGCACGTCCAGCAGCACGGGCAGGCCATCGGCGGCGGTCTGGGCGAACCAGGCGGCCAGTTCTGCGGGACGGACTTGGTCAATCATGGTGGTGGGCGGCGATCAGAACCGGAAAGCCGAGGGTTCGGCAAAGTTCAGCAGGCGTGCCGTGTTGGTGTCCCAGGGGTAGGACACATCGAAACGGTTGCCCTGCTTGCGCACCGTGGTGACGCGCATGACTGGCTCCTGCCCTGCAATGGCGATCAGGCGGCCGCCGTCGCGCAGCAGGTCGAGCAGCCGCGACGGCACCTCGGCCACGGAACCGCTCAACAGGATGGCATCGAAGGGTCCGTCGGGGATGTTGCCGCGCGCACCGTCGCCCACACGCACGCTGGCGTTGCGGATACCGGCGCGCTCCAGGTTGTCGCGGGCCACGGCGGCCAGCACTGGGTCGATTTCAAGGGACACCACCTGGTCGGCGTGTTGTGCCAGCAAGGCCGCCATGTAGCCCGAGCCTGCGCCGATTTCCAGCACGCGCTCTGTCTTTTGCAGGTTCAACTCCTGCAGCAAGCGAGCTTCGACACGCGGGGCCAGCATGCATTGGCCGATGCGCACGGCCTCCTCCGGGTCGCCTTGCAGGGGGATTTCCATGTCCACGAAGGCCATGCTGCGGTAGGCCAGGGGCACGAAGTCTTCGCGGTGTACGCGGGCCAGGGTGTCCAGGACGCTGCGGTCAAAGACATTCCAGGTCCTGATCTGCTGCTCGATCATGTTGTAGCGTGCCAGCGCAATGGGGTCGCTGGTGTTGGCTTTCGTGTTCAGGGGCATATTCATGGGGTATCTCCGGGGGAAGAACGTGGGCAGGTCAGGACAAACCCTTGATTTTAGGACGCCTTGCGGCCCAGCAGGCGGCGGGCCCATTGCGCCAGGTCGTCCATGTAGCAATAAACCACGGGCACCACCACCAGCGTCAGCAGCGACGATGTGATGACCCCGCCGATCACGGCCTGGCCCATGGGGGCGCGCTGCTCGGAGCCTTCGCTGATGGCAAAGGCCAGTGGCACCATGCCGAAGATCATGGCCAGCGTGGTCATGAGGATGGGGCGCAACCGCACGCGCGCCGCCATCAGCAGGGCGTCGTGGCGCGACATGCCGGGCGCAGGCTGGCCTTGCTCGTTGGTGTGGTCCTCGCGGGCACGGATGGCAAAGTCCACCAGCAAAATGGCGTTCTTGGTGACCAGGCCCATGAGCATGATGACGCCGATGATGGAGAACATCGACAGCGACGAGCCAAACATCAAGAGTGCCAGCACCACGCCGATCAGCGTGAGCGGCAGCGCGGTCATCAGGGCCAGGGGCTGCACAAAGCTCTTGAACTGGCTGGCCAGAATCATGTAGATGAACACCACGGCCAGCAGCAGCGCCGAGATGGCGTAGCTGAACGATTCGGCCATGTTCTTGGTGGAGCCGCCAAACTGGTAGCGGTAGCCGGGCGGGAAGGCCATGCTGTCCAGCGCCTTGCGGATGTCGCCCGACACTTCGCCGGCCGAGCGGTTGTGCACGTTGGCGTTCACGGCCACTTCGCGCGTGAGGTCACGCCGGTTGATCTGGTTGGGGCCGGTGGATTCGCGCACGCTGGCCACCTGGTTCAGGCGCACGATGCGGTTGCTGCCGTCGGCATTGGCCAGGGCAAAAGGCAGGCGCTCCAGGTCTTGCGGCGTATTGCGGGCCTCGGGCGCGAGGCGCACGTTGACGTCGTAGGTCTGGTCGTCGGGGGCGCGCCAGTTGCCCACGGTCTGCCCGGCAATCAGAGTGCGCAGGCTGTTGGCCATTTGCGCAACCGACAGGCCCAGGTCAGAGGCCGCGTCGCGGCGCACATCGACGGCGATCACTGGTTTGTCGGGCTTGACGCTCGAATCGAGGTCCACCAGGCCGGGAATGGTGTTGATTTTCTCCTGAACGGCGCGCGTCAGGCGGGCCAGCTCCTGCAGGTCGGGGCCTTGCAACGAGAACTCGATCTGCTTTTGCCCGCCCACCGGGTCGAGCAGGCCCACGTGCGTCACCGTGATACCCGGAATCTGGCGCAGCCGCTCGCGCAGCACGCCCGACATCTCGTCCACGCTGCGGTGGCGCTGTTTGCGATCGACCAGGCGCACATACACGCTGGCGTAAATTTTGCCCTGCGTGCTGCCGGTGTTGATGGTGGAAAGCGTGTAGCGCACCTCGGGCAGATCGCGCACCACGGCCTCGACCTGGCGTGTTTTGGCCTCGGTAGCCTCGATGGAGGCGCCCACCGGCACGTAGAAGTTGATGGAGGTCTCCGAGAAGTCGGCCTTGGGCACAAACTCGGTGCCCAGCAGCGGCACCATGACCACGCTGAGCACAAAGATGCCCAGGGCTAGCGCCAGGGTTTTGAGCTTGTGCACCAGCGCCCAGCCGAGCACCTTCTGGTAGCCCTGGGCCAGGCGCTCGGTGGCGTCGTCGAACCAGCCTGTCACGCGGCCGATGGTTCGGCCGTACAAGCTGCGGTCTTCCACGCGCTTGCCGTGGGCGTGGATGCTCGGGTCTTCCCAGATGGACGACAGCATGGGGTCAAGCGTGAAGCTGACGAACATCGAAATCAGCACCGCCGCCACGATGGTGATACCGAACTCGTGGAAAAATTTGCCGATGATGCCGCCCATGAAGCCAATGGGCAAAAACACCGCCACGATAGACAGCGTGGTCGCCAGCACGGCCAGGCCGATCTCTTGCGTGCCCTCCATGGCCGCCTGGTAGCTGCCCTTGCCCATTTGCACATGGCGCACGATGTTCTCGCGCACCACGATGGCGTCGTCGATCAGCAGGCCCACGCACAGGCTCAGCGCCATCAGCGTGATCATGTTGATCGTGAAGCCGAACATGTTCATGAACAGAAACGTGCCGATCAGCGCAATCGGCAGCGTCAGCCCCGTGATGACGGTCGAGCGCCACGAGTTCAGGAACAGGAACACGATGAGCACCGTGAGCAGCGCGCCTTCGATCAGCGTCTGGCGCACGTTGTCCACGGCCACGCGGATGGGGCGCGAGCTGTCGCCGATGGTCTCCAGCCGCACGCCCGGGGGCAGTTCCTTGCGCAGCGCCTGCACGGCGTCGTTGAGGCCATCGACCACCTCGATGGTGTTCTCGCCCTGGGCTTTTTGCACCGACATCAGCAGCGTGCGCTGGCCGTTGTAGAGCGCCAGGCTCTCCACCTCCTGCGGGCCGTCCTGCACGCGGGCAATCTGCTCCACACGCACTGGTGCGCCGTTCTTGCGGGCGACGATGATGCGGCCAAAGTCCTCGGGGCGCTGCATGCGGGCGTCGATCTGCACCACACGGTCCTGCGCCTGTGAGCGCACGGCGCCCAGGGGCAGGTCCTGGTTTTCGTTGCGCACGGCCTGTGCCACCTGCTCGGGCGTGATGCCGAAGGCTTCGAGCGCCTGCGGGTCGAGGTAAATGTTGATCTC
>JAPKHH010000035.1:0-26778 GCA_026647025.1 Giesbergeria sp. | reverse complement strand
AGGTGCAAGGCGTGTCTGTGGTGAACACCAAGGGCAAGACCAAGCGCTTTGGCAAGACAATGGGCCGCCGCGACAACGTGCGCAAGGCCTACGTGATGCTCAAGCCTGGTCAAGAGCTGAACCTGAGCGGGGAGGCTGCGTAATCATGGCTGTCATCAAAATGAAACCCACCTCGCCCGGCCAACGTGCCGTGGTGAAGGTCACGCGCGACCACCTGTACAAGGGTCCTGGTCACGCCCCGCTGTTGGAGCCCCAGCACCAGAAGGCTGGCCGCAACAACAACGGTCACATCACCACCCGTCACAAGGGCGGTGGTCACAAGCACCACTACCGCGTGGTGGACTTCAAGCGCAACAAGGACGGTATTCCCGCCAAGGTTGAGCGCATCGAGTACGACCCCAACCGCACGGCCCACATCGCTCTGGTGTGCTACGCCGACGGTGAGCGTCGCTACGTGATTGCTCCGCGCAACCTCGAAGTGGGCGCCACCATTGTGAGCGGCTCCGAAGCCCCGATCCGCGTGGGCAACACGCTGCCGATCCGCAACATCCCCGTGGGCTCGACCATCCACTGCATCGAGCTCAAGCCCGGTGCAGGTGCGCAGATCGCTCGCTCGGCAGGTGCTTCGGCGACGCTGCTGGCCCGCGAAAGCATGTACGCCCAGGTGCGCATGCGCTCGGGTGAAGTGCGCAAGATCCACATCGAATGCCGTGCAACGATTGGCGAAGTGGCCAACGAAGAGCACAGCCTGCGCCAGCTCGGCAAGGCCGGTGTCAAGCGCTGGATGGGTATCCGCCCGACGGTGCGTGGCGTGGCCATGAACCCGGTCGATCACCCGCACGGTGGTGGCGAAGGCCGCACTGGCGAAGGCCGTCATGCTGTCGATCCTTGGGGCAATCTGACCAAGGGTTATCGCACCCGCAACAACAAGCGCACACAGACCATGATCGTGTCGCGCCGCAAGAAGTAAGGGGTAACAAATGACTCGCTCTCTCAAAAAGGGTCCGTTTGTTGACCATCACCTGGTAGCCAAGGTCGAGAAGGCCGTTGCCACCAAGGACAAGAAGCCGATCAAGACCTGGTCGCGTCGCTCCATGGTTCTGCCCGAGTTCATCGGTCTGACCATTGCCGTGCACAACGGCAAGCAGCACGTGCCGGTCTACGTCACCGACCAGATGGTGGGCCACAAGCTGGGCGAATTCGCCCTGACGCGCACCTTCAAGGGCCACCCCGCGGACAAAAAAGTCCAGAAGAAATAAGGAACGACCATGTCTGAAACACGTGCAGTCCTCCGGGGCGTCCGTCTGTCGGTCGACAAGGGCCGTCTGGTCGCAGATCTGATCCGCGGCAAGAAGGTTGACCAGGCTCTGAACATCCTGACGTTCACGCAGAAAAAAGCTGCTGGAATCGTCAAGAAGGTTCTGGAGTCGGCGATCGCCAATGCAGAACACAACGATGGCGCTGACATCGACGAACTGAAGGTCAAGACCATCTACGTCGAGCAAGGCACCACGCTCAAGCGCTTCACCGCGCGCGCCAAAGGCCGCGGCAACCGCATCAGCAAGCCCACGTGCCATGTGTACGTGACGGTTGGCAACTGAGGCCAAGGAAGACTATGGGACAGAAAATCCATCCTACCGGCTTCCGCCTGGCGGTCAGCCGTAACTGGGCAAGCCGCTGGTACGCCTCCAACCGTGACTTCGCCGGCATGCTGGCCGAAGACATCAAGGTGCGCGAGTACCTCAAGGCAAAGCTCAAGAATGCCGCCGTTTCGCGCATCCTGATCGAGCGTCCCGCCAAGAACGCACGCATCACCATTTACTCGGCACGTCCGGGCGTGGTGATCGGCAAGAAGGGCGAAGACATCGAGAACCTCAAGAAGGAACTCGCGACCCGCCTGGGCGTGCCTGTCGCAGTGAACATCGAAGAAGTGCGCAAGCCCGAAATCGATGCCAAACTGATCGCCGACAGCATCACCCAGCAGCTGGAAAAGCGCATCATGTTCCGCCGCGCCATGAAGCGCGCCATGCAGAACGCGATGCGTCTGGGTGCCCTGGGCATCAAGATCATGTCGTCGGGCCGCCTGAACGGTATCGAAATCGCGCGTTGCGAGTGGTACCGTGAAGGCCGCGTGCCACTGCATACGCTGCGTGCCGACATCGACTACGGAACCTCCGAAGCCAAGACCACCTATGGTGTGATCGGTGTGAAGGTCTGGGTCTACAAGGGCGATACCCTGGGTCGCAACGATCTGCCGGCGGTGGAAACCCCACGTCCGGACGAAGAGCGTCGCCCCCGCGGCCCCCGTCGTGATGGCCGCCCTGGTGGTGACCGCAACGACCGTGGTGCTGGCCGTGGCGGCCCGCGCCGCCCTGCAGGTGCCAACATGGCCCCTGCCGATGGCAGCGACAAGCCTGCCGGCGCCGGTGGCGCCGACACAACCGCCGTTAAGCGCGTTCGTAAAGCAGACGCGCCCGCTACAGCAGCGGACGGAAAAGGAGAATAAAACATGCTGCAACCTGCTCGCCGCAAGTACCGCAAGGAGCAAAAAGGCCGCAACACTGGCGTCGCAACCCGGGGTAACTCGGTCGCGTTCGGTGATTTCGGTCTGAAGTGCACCGATCGGGGCCGTCTGACGGCTCGCCAGATCGAGGCCGCTCGCCGCGCCATCTCTCGCCACGTCAAGCGTGGTGGTCGCATCTGGATTCGCGTGTTCCCGGACAAGCCCATTTCCTCCAAGCCCGCCGAAGTGCGTATGGGTAACGGTAAGGGCAATCCCGAGTTCTACGTGGCTGAAATCCAGCCCGGCAAGATCGTGTTCGAAATTCTCGGCGTGCCCGAAGAACTCGCCCGTGAAGCCTTCCGTCTGGCAGCTGCCAAGCTCCCTCTGCGTACCACGTTCGTGGCACGCATGGTGGGCCAGTGAGTTCAGGAGAAACTGATATGAATACTGCTGAACTTCGCCAAAAAGACGTCGCTGGCATCAAGGAAGAAATCAAGGCCCTGCAAAAGGCCCATTTCGGACTGCGCATGCAGAAGGCTACGCAACAACTGGGCAACACCGGCACGCTGCGTACCACGCGCCGTGACATCGCCCGCGCCAAGACCATTCTTGCCCAAAAGCAAGCCGCCAAATAAGGAGCCCACATGACGGAAGCTAAAAAATCCCTCAAGCGCACCTTGGTTGGCAAGGTGGTCAGCGACAAGCGTGAAAAGACCGTGACCGTGCTGATCGAGCGCCGTGTGAAGCACGAGCTCTACGGCAAGATCGTCGGTAAGTCGAGCAAGTACCACGCGCACGACGAAAACAACGAGTACAAGACGGGCGACGTGATCGAGATCACCGAAAGCCGTCCGCTCTCGAAGACCAAGAACTGGGTTGCGACCCGTCTGGTCACAAAGGCATCGCTGGTGTAAGCCTTCCCGGCATCGCACTGCACGCCTCGCAAAAACGACCCACAATGTGGGTCGTTTTTCTTTTTGGGGCGCCCTTTGTTGGATCGCCCTTCCCGCTTTGTACTACCGGAGACACGCATGATTCAGATTGGCGACACCCTGCCCGATACCACCCTGATGGAATTCAACGAGGTGGAAGGCAATGGCTGCAGCCTGGGTCCCAACCCAGTGCAGGTCGGCGCGGCTTGCGCGGGCAAGATCATCGCCTTGTTCGCGGTGCCTGGCGCCTTCACGCCCACCTGCTCGGCCAAGCATGTGCCGGGGTTCATGGAAAAGGCCGCCGAGTTCAAGGCCGCTGGCGTCGATGAGATCTGGTGCCTGGCCGTCAATGACGCCTTTGTCATGGGCGCCTGGGCGCGGGATCAGAAGACCGGCGGCGTCATCCGCATGCTGGCCGATGGCGATGCTGCCTTTGCCAAGGCCACAGGCCTGACGCTGGATTTGCATGGCAAGGGGCTGGGCCTGCGCAGCAACCGCTATTCCATGCTGATCAAGGATGGCAAGGTGGTTCAGCTCAATATCGAAGGTCCGGGCAAGTTCGAGGTCAGCGACGCCGCCACACTGTTGGCCCAGGCGCAGGCATAAGCTGGTTGTCGGCGATGCTCTTTGAGGAGACGCCGTTCGCACTCTGGTATTTTTGCTATTTTTAATATAGCTAATAGCGCTTGTTGGTATTGCCTTGGCGGCAGATTTGGCTAAAAGATATCAACCTTGAGATAGTGCGCTCCGGGGATGGGGTTGTGGTAATACGGTGGAATTTCCACAAACCCCAGTTCGGTATAGAGCGCCCGGGCCGACTCCATGTCGTCCAGCGTGTCCAGCAGTACGCAGGCATAGCCCCGTTGCCGGGCAGCGTCCAGGGCAGCCTCGGCCAATTGACGCCCCAGTCCAAAGCCCCGGAAGGCCCTGCGCACATACAAGCGTTTCATTTCGCTGGCGTTGGGGTAATCGGTGGCATCGAGCGGCCGCAGGGCGCAGCAGCCTGCGGGCTCACCATCGACCAGCGCCAGCAGCAAGGCGCCGCGAGGGTCGGCGTAGTCGCCAGGCAGCGTGGCCAGCTCGGTATCAAACTGCTGAAAACACAGGTCAACTGCGAGGTTTTCAGCGTATTCCTGGAAAAGTTCACGCAGCACCGCCAGATGGTCTGGACCGGGGGCCGTCAACAAGGTCACGGGGGGCGTATCCACTACTCGAAGCGTTCAATGGCAGAACGCGCAGTGTAACGGCATGAACCACACTGCCTCCCGAAGCGCAGAAATCACGCCTGGCGCAGAAGTGCCATCGGCCGATCAGCCTTCGGCCAGCAGGCGTTCGATCAGCTGGTGCAGTTCGGCAAAGTTCGGAGCGCCTACATAGGTCTTCACGATCTTGCCTTGCTTGTCTACGATGTAGGTGGTGGGCGTGATGCGCACATCGCCCCAGGCCTTGGCGACTGCGCCCGTGTTGTCCAGCGCCACCTTGAACGGGAGCTTGCGGGTTTCGGCAAAGTTCACCACATAGCTGGGAGGGTCGTAGCTCATGGCGACGGCCAGTGTGTCGAAGCCGCGGGACTGGTACTTCTCGTAGGTCGCGACGATCTCCGGCATCTCTGCGACACAAGTGGTGCAACTCGTCGCCCAGAAGTTGACCAGCGTGACCTTGCCGTGAAGATCGGCCGTGGTCTGGCGCGAGCCATCGAGCAGCACAAAAGTCGAATCGGGGGCGGCAGACTGACTGCATGCCACCAAGGCCAGACTTCCCACCGTCACCAGGCACGACAAGGCCATTGCCCTGACTGCATATTTCAACTGCATAAGCACTTCCACTTCAACAAGGCCACCATTGTGCGACACCACCCAGGGCCAGGCAAACAGCCCCAGGCCAGTGGGAGGCCTGAAGAGGAAAAAGGTTCACCGCCCAGCGCGGGCGTCTGTCGCCGCATCTGCCGATAATCACCCGATGTTCAGAATTTTATGTGCCGCCGTCGTGGGCGTGCTCACCGCCTGCAGTCCTACGCTCGATTGGAGGGTGGTGCCGATTTCCGGAACCGGTGTGCAAGCGAGTCTGCCCTGCAAGCCCGACCGAGTGCAGCGCAGTGTGGAGCTGGCGGGTGCGCCCGTTGACCTGCAGATGTCGGGCTGCGAAGCCGGTGGAGCCACCTTTGCGGTGGCCTGTGCCGCAGTGCAAGACCCCGCGCAGACGAGCGCTGCGCTGACGCACTGGCGCGCTGCCGTGCTGGCAAGCATGCAGGCCCCTGCAGAAGGCCACGCGGGCGCGCCGCAGGACTCGGCATTTGTGCCCCCGGGGGCGCTCCATATTCCCGCGTCGGTGCGATCCGTGGTGCAGGGCCGCGCGCCGGATGGCTCCAGTGTCATTGCTCAGGCGGTCTGGTTTGCGCGCGTTCAGGGTCCCCGGGTGCAGGCCTGCCATGCGATCGTGCTGAGCGCGCAGCCCCGCACGGCGCAGGCGGACCAGTTGTTCGCGGGGCTGGTGCTGCAGTGACCGCGCTGGCGCCTCGGGCGGCTGTCACCGTTTTTCTGGCGTTTGCATTTGCCTACTTTCTGTCCGCGCTGCTGCGGGCCGTCACGGCGACCCTGGCACCATTGTTGACGCAGGAGTTCGCGCTCCATGCGCGCGACCTGGGGTTGCTGTCCGGTGGCTACTTTCTGGGATTTGCCGCCACGCAGCTGCCCCTGGGCCGCTGGCTGGACCGCCTGGGACCCCGCAAGGTCCAGCTGGGGTTTCTGGGTGTGGCCGTGGTCGGCTGTGTGGTGTTCTCTCTGGCCGGGAGCTTTTCCGCACTGCTGGCAGGGCGGGTGCTGGTTGGCGCAGGCGTCAGTGCCTGCCTGATGGCGCCGCTGACGGGTTACCGACGCTGGTTCACGCCCATGGCGCAGATGCGGGCCAATGCCTGGATGCTGATGACCGGTTCGATCGGCATGGTCGCATCCACGCTGCCCGTGCAGTGGCTTCTGCCCTTGGCGGGGTGGCGCCCGCTGTTCTGGGGGTTGGCCGTGTTGATCGTGCTGGCCATGGGGTGGATGGCGCTGGCAGTGCCGGCCTGGCCATCGGTTTCCCACGCAGCGTCGCTAGAGCGCCCACTGCCGTCCGGCTATGCCGCTGTCTGGCAGGACCGCTATTTCCAGCGCCTCGCGCCCTTGGGGTTTTTTTGCTATGGCGGCATGGTGGCCATGCAGACGCTGTGGGCCGGGCCCTGGATGCAGAATGTGGCCGGGCAAACCGCCGCGCAGGCGGCGACCGGGCTGTTCTGGATCAACATGGCGATGCTGGCCACCTTCTGGTCCTGGGGCATGGTGAACCCCTGGCTGCTGCGCCGGGGGCTGGACGCCAACAGCCTCATGGCCTGGGGTCTGCCATCGAGCCTGCTGGTGCTCGCCGGCATCGTGGTACTGGGCCCGCAGGCGGGCGCCGGGGCCTGGGCCTTGTTTTGCGTCTGCAGCACCTTTGTATCCCTGTCACTACCGGCCTTGGCCATGACCTTTCCCCAAGCCCTGGCGGGGCGCGCCCTGTCGGCCTACAACCTGGTGATTTTTCTGGGCGTGTTCGTGGTGCAGTGGGGTGTCGGCCTGGCCGTGGATGGTTTCGTCGCGGCCGGGTTGGGTACGGTGGCGGCCTACCAGTCCGGCATGGCCCTGTTCCTGGCATGCAACGGCGGTGCGTATGCGTGGTTCGTGTGGCGTGGCCGCAGCGATAATGCAGACAGCACCGCACCACCATGAGCACGCGCATCTTCATCATTGCCCACGCCCCGCTAGCCCACGCATTGCGCGAATGCGCGCTGCATGTGTTTGCCGATTGCGGCGACAGCGTGATGGTGCTTGATGTGCAGCCCCAGGCAGCGCCCGAGGACACCCTGGCCATGGCCCGCAGCATGCTGCAGGCCCAGGGCGAAGCCCCCACGCTGGTGTTGACCGATGTGTTTGGCGCCACGCCGTGCAACATCGCCCAGCGCCTGGTGGAAGGGCGCGACGCCCGCCTGGTGACCGGGGTCAACCTGCCCATGTTGCTGCGCAGCGTGTGCTACCGCGCAGAGCCGCTGGATGCGCTGGTACAGCGCGCCGTGGTCGGCGGTACCCAGGGGGTGATGCAGGTGGCCATTTCAGCACCCCAGAACCAGATACGCCAATCGCATGATCAAGACCAGCACGACCATCAGCAATAAGCTGGGCCTGCACGCCCGGGCGTCGGCCAAGCTGACCAAGCTCGCCGGGAGTTTTCCCTGCGATGTCTTCATGAGCCGGGGTGACCGGCGCATCAACGCCAAGAGCATCATGGGCGTGATGATGCTGGCCGCCGGCCCGGGAACGGTGGTCGAGATCGAAACCAGCGGCGCCCAGGAGCAGGAAGCGATGGACGCGCTGCTGGCCCTGATCACCGACAAATTCGGCGAGGGCGAATGAACAGGGCCTGTCTTGCCAGGGCAGGGCGGGCCGCAAGGAGGGTGCAGGCATGACCTTTTCCATACCCGGCCTCGCGGTGGCGCGCGGCATTGCCATCGGGCGTGCCGTACTGGTGGGCTCCAGCCGCGTGGATGTTGCGCACTACTTCATCGAGCCGCACCAGATTGCCAGCGAGATCGACCGTGTGCGCCATGGGCGCAACGCCGTGGTCGAGGAACTGCAACGCCTGCAGGGCGAAATGCCGACAGACGCTCCGCACGAACTGGCGGCGCTGCTCGATGTGCACCTCATGCTGCTGCAGGACGAGATGCTGACCAGCGGCGTCAAGCACTGGATTACCGAGCGCCTGTACAACGCCGAGTGGGCGCTGACCACCCAGCTTGAAGTCATCGGACGCCAGTTCGATGAAATGGAAGATGAATACCTGCGTGAGCGCAAGGCCGATCTGGAGCAGGTGGTCGACCGCATCCTGCGCCACATGAAGGGTGTGCCTGCGCCTGTGGCCCCTCCCGTGGCCAGCCCCCGGCGCAAGACCCAGCAAGACCTGCTGCTCGACGACACGGTGGATGTCCCGCTGGTGCTGGTGGCGCACGACCTCTCTCCGGCCGACATGCTGCAGTTCAAGAAAAGCGTGTTCGCCGGTTTTGTCACCGATGTGGGCGGCAAGACATCGCACACGGCGATCGTGGCGCGCAGCATGGACATTCCGGCCGTGGTGGGTGCGCGCGCGGCCAGCCAGTTGGTGCGCCAGGACGACTGGGTCATCATTGACGGCGATGCGGGCGTGATGATCGTCGACCCCTCGGCCATCATCCTGGCCGAGTATGGCTTTCGCCAGCGGCAGATCGAACTGGAGCGCGAACGTCTTGCACGCTTGCGCCACACGCCGGCCGTCACACTCGATGGCTGCCATGTCGATTTGCTGGCCAATATCGAAATGCCGGGAGACGCGGCTGCCGCCGTGGCCGCCGGTGCCGTGGGCGTGGGGCTGTTCCGGACCGAATTCCTGTTCATGGGCCGCATGGGCAATCTGCCCGACGAAGAGGAGCAGTACCGTGCCTACCGCGAGGCTGTCGAAGGCATGCAGGGCCTGCCCGTGACCATTCGCACGCTGGACATTGGCGCCGACAAACCCCTGGACAAGCAGCACCGCGACGACTCCCTGAATCCGGCCCTGGGTCTGCGCGCCATCCGCTGGAGCCTGGCCGACCCGGCCATGTTCCGCACCCAGTTGCGCGCCCTGATGCGGGCCGCAGTGCATGGGCAGGTGAATGTGCTGTTCCCCATGCTGACGCACCCACGCGAGATCGCGCAGACACTGGCCCAGGTGCGGCTGGCGCGCGCCGAGCTGGACGCACGCGGCGTGCTGCATGGCCCCACCCGGCTGGGCGCCATGATCGAGGTACCGGCCGCCGCACTCATGGTGCGGCACTTTTTGCGCCATTTCGACTTTCTCTCGATCGGCACCAACGACCTGATCCAGTACACGCTGGCCATCGACCGTGCGGACGAATCCGTAGCGCATCTGTATGACCCCATGCACCCGGCTGTGCTGCGCCTGGTGTCCGAGGTGATTGCAGAATGCCGCCTGCAGGGAAAAAGCGTTTCGGTGTGTGGGGAAACGGCGGGCGACGTTTCCATGACGCGGTTGCTGCTCGGGCTGGGGCTCAAGAGCTTTTCCATGCATCCGGCGCAAATCCTCACCATCAAGCAGGAGGTGTTGCGTTCAGACACCCGCAAGCTCGCGCCCTGGGCGCAACAAATGATTGATGGCGAGGATGCAGCCCCGCCACAAGCAGCATAATTGATTGCTATCAAATATGTAGCTGCTTGCGCTTGCTTCGAGCCATGAAGGGCATTTTTTATCAATCAACGCGCCCGCATGCCGATTACCGCAGCACCGATGATCATGGCCGTGGCCAGGGCAATGCTGGCGCTGAATGGGCGCCCACTCACCACGATGAGCAGCGCGGTTGATGCCAGCGGCGTGAGGTAGCTCAGGATGCCAATGTGCCGCGCATCGCCCAGCTTGAGCGCCTTGTCCCACAGATAAAACGAGGCCCCCAGCGGGCCCAGCCCGAGCAGGGCGAGCAAGGCCCAGTCGCGCGCCTGCAGCGACACCGTAGGTTCGAGCAGCGCATGGCACAGCAGCGAGAGCACGCCCGACACCAGTCCGAACAGGCCAATGGCTGTGGTCGGGAAGGCGGCTACCCGCTTGGTCAGCAGTGAATAAGTGGCCCAGATGAAGGCCGACATCAGCGCCGGCAGGTATCCCCAGGCCAGCGTGCCGCTGAGTTCGCGCCCCCCTGCGATGGCCAGGGCGGCTCCGCCAAAGCCCAGCACGGCGGCCAGCACATGCGGCAGGCGCAATGCCACGCCGGGCAGCACCACGGGTGCCAGCACCACGATGAACAGCGGCCACAGGTAGTTGACCAGATTGGCCTCGACGGGCGGCGCATGGCGCAGCGCGATGAACAGCAGGAAGTGGTAGGCAAACAGGCCGTACACCCCCAGGGCCAGTGTGCGCGGCGGGACGCGCCACAGCGAGGGATTGCGCAACACGAGGGGCCAGGCAGGAATGCTGCCGATGACCAGTGCGATGCCGGTCAGCAAAAAAGGTGGAACATGGGTGAGCGAGACGCCCAGCGCGGCGAGGGAGGCCCACAGCGCGATGGCGCCCAGGGCGTACAGATTGGCTTGCATGGGGAAAGACTAAACGCCAGCCTCGTCGCCGGGCGCGGGTGCATCGTCGCGCAATGATGGAGAAGTGGTCGGGGTCAACCGCTCGCGGCGCAGTGCGGCGGTGAGTGCCGAGGGCGAGCGGTAACCCGTGCGCCGCGCCACCTCGGCCACGGGCAGGCCACGCCCGCGCAGCCATTGCGCCTGGGCCAGCCGCAGGCCGCGCAGCCACTCCATGGCGGAAAGCCCCTGTTCCTGGCGGCAGCGTGCAGCAAATTGCACAGGGCTCAAGTGCACGCGATACGCCAGATCGGCGACCGTGAGAGGCTGGTGCAGTGCCTGCAGGGCCCAGCGTTGCAGGGCAACCCAGTCGATCGGGCGGCCGCGCAACGGAGCCGGGGCGCTGCAGGCATGCGCGGGTGTTCTGCCGTGCAGCCAGGCTTCGCGCAGCAGGGCGGCTCCGTGCAGCAGGGCCAGTGGCTGGTTCTGGCGCACGGCCAGCGCGAGAAACTGCGCGAGCGGCCAGAGCTGCGGGCCCTGGAGCGCCCGGGACGGGCAGTCGGCCCAGTGGCTGTCGGCGGTATCGAGTACCAGGCACTGGCTGCCCTGGAACGATTCGAAATCATGCCGCGCGCCCGGTGCGATGACACAGCCGTCGCCAGGCGCCACGCGCAGTCCACGCCCCTCCACCTCGAGATCCAGGGCGCCGCGCAATCCGACCAGAACCTGGAAGTGGGAATGGTGGTGGCTTCCGGGTGCGGGACCGTAGTCCCGCAACGACAGGCCCCAGGGGGCGTGACCGGTGGTGTTCATGCGGAGTGCTCCGGAACCAGACTGGAATACAAAGAGAAAGGGGCGAGGGCAGGGTTTGCCGTGGAGGCTTCCGTGGAGCGTGCCGCGCGGTGGTGCATCCACTGGGTGGGTGAGCAGCCGGTACGCCGCGAGAACGCGCGCGTGAATGCGCTGCCGCTGGCGTAACCGACCTCGCTGGCCACCTTCTTGAGCGGCATTCCCTGGGCGAGCAGGGTGCGCGCCAGTCCCATGCGCCAGCCGGTCAGGTAGTCGCCCGGGGGTTCTCCCATGACACGGGCGAAATGTTCGGCAAAGCGGGCGCGCGACATGTGGGCCAGGCTGGCCATGCGCGGCAGGGTCCAGGGCTGGTCCGGCGCAGCGTGCACGGCGGCCAGTACCCGCACCAGACGGGGGTCGGACAAACCGCGCAGCAGGCCGCTGTCGACCAGCCGTTGCTCGATGGCGAACCGCAGCAACTGGATCACCAGCGCTTCGGCCACGCGGTCGAGCACGGCGCCATGGCCGCAGCGCGCAGCGGCACTCTCCGCGGACATCAGATCCAGCGCCGGGGCCAACTGGGGCAGTTGCGCCAAGGGATGCAGCAGAACAGCGGGCAGGGCGCGCAACAGGGGGTTGTCGTCGCAGGAGCCAAGGTCTACCGCCACGCTGATCAACTCTGCCGGTACAGGCCCTTGCGGTTCCAGCCAGTGCGGCTGGGTCCGTGGAAAGTACAGCAGGCTGGGTTCGGTGATCGGCTGCAATGCCCCGTGCTCCCCATGGCGCAGCACCACGGTGCCCCGCCGCAGCAGATGCAGACAGCCGCCCTGGCCCTGGTGGCCATACGACGCCAGGGCCCGCAGTGGGCCCGTGTGCAAGGTTTGCGCACGCAGTACAAACCGCTGCAGCAGACCGGACAACCGGTCGATCTTGGGATGATCTGTCAACATTTGCAGATTATCAGATACCTTTTGTTCCTTTGTCGGCGCTACAGTAGGAACGGTCTCAATATTTTTGGAGCTGTCCATGCTGATTCCCCGTCAACCCGTGCCTGCGCTGCAGGCGCAGACCCTGGCCCATGGTGCCTTCGACCTGTCGTCGGACGGGCCGGAGCGCGCCACGATGGTCGTTTTCTACCGTGGCCTGCATTGTCCGATCTGTCTGAAATACCTTCTGGAACTCGGTCGCCTGGTGCCGGAGTTCGCACAGCGTGGCGTCAAGGTGCTGGCCTTGTCGAGTGACTCCCGCGAGCGTGCGCAGGCCATGGCCGACAAGCTCAACGCACCGGATCTGCGTATCGGCTACGACCTGCCGCTGGACGTGGCGCGTGCCTGGGGACTGTATGTGAGCGCGGGCCGGGGGCTGACGTCGATTGGCATCGAGGAACCGAAGCTGTTCTCCGAGCCTGGCGTATTCATTGTCCAGGCGGCCGGGACCTTGTACTACGGGGCGGTGCAGACCATGCCGTTCGCCCGCCCGCATTTTGACGAACTGCTGGGGGCAATGGACTTCGCCATCGCCAAGGACTATCCGGCGCGCGGGGAGTACACGGGCGCCGTCTGAAATACCGGCGCAGGCGGGGCCGGGCCTACACTCCGGCCGATTTGGCCTGCTGGTCGGCGTGGTAGCTGGAGCGCACCATGGCTCCCACGGCGGCGTGCGAGAAACCCATTTTGTAGGCTTCCTGCTCAAACACCTTGAAGGTGTCGGGGTGCACGTAGCGGCGCACGGGCAGGT
The DNA here is from genome assembly GCA_026647025.1 of Giesbergeria sp. GTDB lineage: Bacteria > Pseudomonadota > Gammaproteobacteria > Burkholderiales > Burkholderiaceae_C > Simplicispira. Next base: position 13,717 of record JAPKHH010000035.1, on the reverse strand, counting down.
GGCTGTTGCTGGGTGCAAGGTACTGTCCGATGGTCAGCATGGAGATGCCGTGTGCGCGCATGTCGCGCATCACCTGCAGGACTTCCTCGTCCGTTTCGCCCAGGCCCACCATGATGCCGCTCTTGGTGGGGATGTCGGGGTGCAGTTGCTTGAACTTCTGGAGCAGGTTGAGCGAGAACTGGTAGTCGGAGCCGGGGCGCGCCTCCTTGTACAGGCGTGGCGCGGTCTCCAGGTTGTGGTTCATCACATCGGGTGGTGCGGCCTTGAGGATCTCCAGTGCGCGGTCGTCGCGGCCGCGGAAGTCGGGCGTGAGGATTTCAATCTGCGTGCTGGGTGAGAGTGCGCGGATCTGCCGGATGCACTCGACGAAATGCCCCGCACCACCGTCACGCAGATCGTCGCGGTCCACACTGGTGATGACCGCGTATTTCAGGCGCAGCTTGGCGATGGTGCGTGCCAGGTTCAGGGGTTCTTCCTGGTCCAGCGGGTCGGGGCGGCCATGGCCCACGTCGCAAAACGGGCAGCGGCGCGTGCACTTGTCGCCCATGATCATGAAGGTGGCCGTGCCGTGGCCGAAGCATTCACCAATGTTGGGGCAGGAGGCTTCCTCACAGACGGTGTTGAGATTGCTCTCACGCAGGATCTGCTTGATCTCGTAGAAGCGTGTGGTGGGCGAGCCGGCCTTGACGCGAATCCACTCGGGCTTTTTCAGCACCTCGCCCTGCTCGACCTTGATGGGGATGCGCGAGAGCTTGGCGGCAGCCTTTTGTTTGGCCAGCGGGTTGTAGTCTGCAGTGGATTGGGCTTCGCGTACGACGTCAGAGGTGCTCATGGCTGGTGGTGGGTCAGGGGGCAAGCCGGATGCCGAGCTGTTTGCCCAGCATGCCCGCAGCCTCTTCCCAAGTGGTGTGGACCCCGATTGTAGAAAGATCAACCGTGCGCAAACCTGCGTAACCACAAGGGTTGATACGGGAGAAGGGTTCCAGATCCATCGCCACGTTCAGGGCGACGCCGTGGTAGGTGCAATGGCGGCTGACCTTCAGGCCCAGCGCGGCGATCTTGCCGAGGCCGGAGAAGTCGGGCGCACTGCTTGCCCCCTTCTGGGGGCGCTGCGCGATCTGGGCGTGGCTGCGTGGGTCGTCCAGCCGCACATAGATGCCGGGTGCCGAGGCCACGCGGTGGCCTGTAATGCCAAAGTGTGCCAGCGTGCGGATCACAGCCTCCTCGATGCGGTATACATATTCCTTGACGAAATAGCCCGCGCGCTGCAGGTCGATCAAGGGATAGGCGACCACCTGGCCCGGGCCATGGTAGGTGACTTGCCCCCCTCGGTTGGTGGGCAGCACCGGAATGTCGCCGGGGAGCAGCAGGTGGCTGCTTTGAGCGTTCAGGCCCAGGGTGAATACCGGCGGGTGCTCGCAGATCCAGAGTTCATCCGGTGTGTCCGGCGTGCGCCGGGCGGTAAAAGCCTGCATCTCCTGGTAGATGGGCTGGTAGGGCGTGGCGCCCAGGGTGCGCACGTGCATGGAGCGAACCCTCAGAGAACGACTTTGACCATGGGGTGGGCCGAGAGCGCGCGGTACAGGTCGTCGAGCTGTGCGCGGCTGGTGGCCGTGATGGTGAGCGTCACGCCCAGGTAATTGCCGGCCCGGCTTTCACGCAGTTCCAGACGGGTTTCGTCGAACTGCGGGTCGAAATCGCGCGCGACGGCCACCAGGGCGGCCACAAAACCGTCAACCTTTGCGCCCATGACCTTGATAGGGAAAAGGGACGGGTATTCGATCAGCGAATCCTTGCGGGGGTCGGATTCCGTGGGCAGTTCATCGGCGCTTGAAGGGTCTGTGGATATGGTCATGGTTGCTCTCAATTGAATAGCTTGAAGCGCTTGATGGCATTGCCTTGGATGGCAATTTTATTCGAACTCCAGAAGAGAGGACGAAGAGGGGGATGCGGCCCGGGTGGACATGCGGGATACCCGCAGCACGACCGATTTGGGGTGGCGCAAGCCCGTTGGTGTCGAACAACGACGCGCCGGGCCGAAAGGCCCGATCTGCCGCCAAATTGAAAAGCATTGTCGAACTGCGCGGGTTTTTACTTATAATCAGGGGCTTTGTAAAAAGTTTCAGCCAGTAACGCGGAGCTCGAACGATGACAAGAATCGCTCCCGAGACGGAAGCTGAGGCCGAAGATTCTGACTTCAAGCCCCTGACGGCCCAAGAGGCCCATGAGTGGCGCAAGCGTCATCCGGCGGTGTCGGTGTGGCGCCTGGTAGGAATGCAGGCTGTGGCAGGTGTGCTCGTGTCCCTGGTGGCCTGGGCGGTATCCGGTGAAGTGCCGGTGGCCTGGTCTGCGGGATACGGAGCTCTGGCGGTGGTATTGCCTGCGGCGCTGTTCGCGCGCGGCATGGCCCGCCAGAAGCGGGCGGTGTCCGCAGGGTCTGCCATGGTGGGTTTCTTTGGCTGGGAGATGGTCAAGATCGCACTGACGGTCGCCATGCTGGCGGCTGCGCCCAGGCTGGTGTCGCAACTGAGCTGGCTGGCGTTGCTGGCGGGCATGGTGGTAACGATGAAAACGTACTGGATCGCACTCATGGTGCGGCCTGGTGTCCGAAAAACCGATTGATTGAGAGAAGAGTAGTCCGATGGCCGCAGAAGCGCACGCACCGACTGCAAGTGAATACATCGTTCACCATTTGCAGCATCTTCAGAACATCAACCAGACCAAGATCGTCGATTTTTCGGTGGTCAACTATGACTCCATCATCGTGGGTCTGGTGCTGGGTTTCCTGACGCTTTTCGTTCTGTGGCGGGCTGCCCGCACGGCAACGTCCGGTGTTCCGGGGCGTTTCCAGGCGGCCGTGGAAATCCTGGTCGAAATGGTGGACAACCAGGCCAAGGCCAACATCCATAACGCCGAGAGCCGCAAGTTCATCGCGCCGCTGGGGCTGACGGTGTTTGTCTGGATTTTCATGATGAACTTCATGGACATGCTGCCTGTGGATTTGTTGCCCGCGCTGTGGGCGCAAATCTATGGCGCTGCAGGCCACGATCCGCACCACGCCTATCTTCGTGTGGTGCCTACCGCTGATCTGTCTACCACCCTGGGTCTGGCTTTTGCCGTATTGATGCTGCGTTTCTGGTACAGCGTCAAGGTCAAGGGTGCTGGTGGCTGGGCGCATGAACTGGTGTCTGCACCGTTTGGCACCAGCAAGAATCCCATCTTCGCCCTGATTCTGGGTGTGGTGAATTTGCTGATGCAAATCATTGAATATGTGGCCAACACCGTTTCGCATGGCATGCGGTTGTTCGGCAACATGTACGCTGGCGAGCTGGTCTTCATGCTGATCGCCCTGATGGGTGGGGCTGCTGCGCTGTCGTTGTCAGGGGTGCTGCTGCCAGTGGGTCACGTGATTGCGGGAACCATCTGGACGCTGTTCCACATTCTGGTGATTACCCTGCAGGCATTCATTTTCATGATGCTGGCATTGATCTACCTTGGTCAGGCGCACAACGCGCACTAAGTTTCCCTTTCGTTTTTTCTTTCCCTAACCTTTCTTTCTTAACTCAGGAGTCATCATGGAAAACATTCTCGGTCTCGTCGCTCTGGCTTGCGGTCTGATTGTGGGTCTCGGCGCTGTCGGCGCTTCTATCGGTATCGCGCTGATGGGTGGCAAGTTCCTCGAATCGTCGGCCCGTCAGCCTGAGCTGATCAACGAACTGCAAACCAAGATGTTCATCTTGGCCGGTCTGATCGACGCTGCTTTCCTGATCGGTGTGGCTATCGCCCTGCTGTTCGCATTTGCCAACCCCTTCGCTTCGACCTTGCTGGCCAACCTGCCCAAGTAATTCCCGTTCGACGCCACTTTAGAAAGGTGTTGCCGTGAGTATCAACGCGACCCTGTTCGTTCAGGCCATCGTTTTCCTGATTCTGGTGTGGTTCACGATGAAATTCGTGTGGCCCCCGATCGCGAAGGCGCTGGATGAGCGAGCCCAGAAAATCGCCGATGGCCTCGCTGCCGCCGACCGTGCCAAATCCGAACTCAGCGCTGCGAACCAGCGCGTCGAGAAGGAGCTGTCACAAGCGCGCAACGAGACAACGTCCCGTCTGGCTGACGCCGACCGGCGTGCACAGGCCATCATCGAAGAAGCCAAAGGCAAGGCGACCGAGGAAGGTAACAAGATCGTTGCCGCCGCACGTGCCGAAGCCGAACAACAGGCTGTGCAAGCCCGCGAAGCACTGCGTGAGCAGGTGGCTGCGCTGGCCGTCAAGGGCGCCGAGCAGATTCTCCGCAAGGAAGTCAATGCTGGCGTCCATGCCGATCTGCTCAATCGCCTGAAAACCGAGCTGTAAGGGGACGACATGGCAGAACTCGCCACCATCGCCCGACCTTACGCGGACGCCCTGTTCAAGGCATGTTCCGAAAGCGCGGGTATCGACCTGGGCGGCACGGCTGCCTGGCTGGACGAAATGGCGGTCATTGCCGCCCATCCACAGCTCCGCCAGCTGGCCGACAACCCCAAGGTGACGCCCGAGCAGGTGTTCGATGTCATCGCTGGTGTGGTGCGTTCTGCGCTGCCGGATGCTGCCAAGAACTTCCTGCGTACGGTGATCGACAACGGTCGACTGAATGCGTTGCCCGAAGTGGCAGTGCAGTTCCGCAATCTTGTCAATCGTCGCAACGGGTCTTCGGATGCCATCGTCTACAGTGCGTTTCCCATGGACGCTGCAGCATTGGCGGAAGTGTCTGCTTCGCTCGAAAAGCGCTTTGGCCGCAAGCTCAATCTCTCCACACAACTCGATGAGTCGTTGATCGGGGGAATTCGCGTGGTGGTGGGCGATGAGGTGCTCGACACTTCGGTCAAGGCCCGTCTGGAACAAATGAAAGCGGCCCTCATTGCGTAAGCGCTTGAGGTCTCGGCTAAACAAAGAAAGAAGGAAAGAGTCATGCAACTCAATCCCGCAGAAATTTCTGAACTGATCAAGAGCCGTATCGAGGGTCTGGCAGCCAGCAGCGACATCCGTAACCAGGGCACCGTGGTGTCCGTGTCTGACGGTATCGTGCGCGTTCATGGCCTGTCCGACGTGATGCAGGGCGAAATGCTCGAATTCCCCGCCACGGCGGATGGCGTTGCTTCGTACGGTCTGGCACTGAATCTGGAGCGTGACTCCGTCGGTGCCGTGATTCTGGGCGAGTACGAGCACATTTCCGAAGGCGATACGGTCAAGTGCACCGGCCGCATTCTGGAAGTGCCCGTAGGCCCCGAGCTCATCGGCCGCGTGGTGAACGCGCTGGGTCAGCCCATCGATGGCAAGGGCCCCATCAACGCCAAGATGACAGACGTGATCGAAAAGGTTGCACCTGGTGTGATCGCCCGTAAATCGGTCGATCAGCCCCTGCAAACCGGTCTCAAGTCCATCGACTCCATGGTGCCGATTGGCCGTGGCCAGCGCGAACTCATCATTGGTGACCGCCAGACCGGCAAGACGGCCGTCGCCATTGACGCCATCATTGCCCAGAAGGGCCAGGGCGTGACGTGCATCTACGTCGCCATCGGTCAAAAGGCTTCGTCGATCAAGAACGTGGTGCGCGCCCTGGAGCAGGCCGGTGCCATGGACTACACCATTGTGGTGGCCGCTTCGGCCTCCGAGTCGGCTGCCATGCAGTATGTCTCGGCCTATTCCGGCTGCACCATGGGCGAGTATTTCCGCGATCGCGGTGAAGACGCCCTGATTGTGTATGACGACCTGTCCAAGCAGGCCGTGGCCTACCGCCAGGTTTCCTTGCTGCTGCGCCGCCCACCAGGCCGTGAAGCCTATCCTGGCGACGTGTTCTATCTCCACAGCCGCCTGCTCGAACGCGCAGCCCGTGTGAACGCCGACTACGTCGAAGCCTTCACCAAGGGTGAAGTCAAGGGCAAGACGGGTTCGCTGACGGCGCTGCCCATCATCGAAACGCAAGCGGGCGACGTGTCTGCCTTCGTGCCAACGAACGTGATCTCGATTACGGACGGCCAGATCTTCCTGGAAACCAGCCTGTTCAACGCCGGTATCCGTCCCGCCATCAACGCCGGTATCTCGGTGTCGCGCGTGGGTTCTGCTGCGCAGACCAAGATCATCAAGGGCCAGTCCGGCGGTATCCGTACCGACCTGGCCCAATACCGTGAGTTGGCAGCGTTTGCGCAGTTCGCCTCCGATCTGGACGAAGCCACCCGCAAGCAACTCGACCGCGGCGCCCGCGTGACCGAGCTGCTCAAGCAGGCCCAGTACAGCCCGCTGTCCATCTCGCTGATGGGTGCAACGTTGTTTGCCGTTAACAAGGGTTTCCTGGATGACCTCGAAGTGAAGAAGGTTCTGCCTTTTGAGCACGGTCTGCACCAGTTCCTCAAGACCAGCCACGCTGCTTTGCTCGACAAGATCGAACAGAGCAAGGCGCTGGACAAGGAAGCCGAAGCCGAGTTGACCAACGCCATCACCGCCTTCAAGAAGTCCTTCGCCTGACGACTTGAACGACCGGCTCTGACGACACAAGGAATCAACTATGGCAACAGGCAAGGAAATACGCGGCCAGATCAAGAGCTTCGAGAATACGAAGAAGATCACGAAGGCCATGGAAATGGTTTCCGTGTCCAAGATGCGCAAGGCGCAGGAGCGCATGCGTGCGGCCCGGCCTTACAGCGACAAGATCCGCAATATTGCAGCCCATCTCGGACAGGCCAACCCGGAGTATGTGCATCCGTTCATGAAGGTGAACGACTCCAAGACGGCGGGCCTCATCGTGGTCACCACCGACAAGGGCCTGTGCGGCGGCTTGAACACCAATGTGCTGCGCAGCGTGACCACCAAGTTGCGCGAGCTGCAGGACCAGGGTGTGGCCATGGAGGCTGTGGCCATTGGTAACAAGGGCCTGGGTTTCCTTAACCGTGTAGGTGCCAAGGTGGTGTCGCAAGTGACCCAGCTCGGCGATCGCCCGCACCTCGAGAAGCTCATCGGGCCTGTCAAGGTTCTGCTCGACGCCTATGCCGAAGGCCGGATCAACGCGGTGTACCTGTCGTACACCAAGTTCATCAACACGGTGAAACAAGAGCCGGTGGTCGAGCAGCTCCTGCCCCTCAAGGCAGAGACGATCAAGGCCGATGAAAACCAGCATAGCTGGGACTACATCTATGAGCCCGATGCCCAAAGCGTGATCGATGAGCTTCTGGTGCGTTACGTTGAGTCGCTGATCTATCAGGCGGTGGCCGAGAACATGGCGTCCGAACACTCCGCGCGGATGGTGGCCATGAAGGCCGCTACCGACAACGCAGGCAACGTGATTGGTGAGCTCAAGCTGGTCTACAACAAGACCCGCCAGGCAGCGATCACCAAGGAACTGTCCGAGATCGTGTCCGGGGCTGCGGCCATCAGCGGCTGATCAACGGTCGCTACTGCAAGAATCAAACTAATTGGAGCAAAACATGGCTCAAGCCCAAGGAAAAATTGTTCAATGTATCGGCGCCGTGGTGGACGTGGAGTTTCCGCGCGACCAGATGCCGAAGATCTATGACGCGCTGAAGCTCGAAGGTTCAGCACTGACGCTGGAAGTCCAGCAGCAGTTGGGCGACGGCGTGGTGCGTACCATTGCGCTGGGTTCGTCCGACGGCCTGCGCCGTGGCATCATGGTGTCCAACACGGGAAGCCCCATCACGGTGCCTGTCGGCAAGGCAACGCTGGGTCGCATCATGGATGTGCTCGGCGCACCCATCGACGAGCGTGGTCCTGTCGGTCAGGATCTGACCGCCTCCATCCACCGCAAGGCCCCTGCCTACGACGAGCTGTCGCCGTCGCAAGAGCTGCTGGAAACCGGCATCAAGGTGATTGACTTGGTCTGCCCGTTCGCCAAGGGCGGCAAGGTGGGTCTGTTCGGCGGTGCCGGTGTGGGCAAGACCGTGAACATGATGGAACTCATCAACAACATCGCCAAGGCCCACTCGGGTCTGTCGGTGTTCGCTGGTGTGGGCGAGCGTACCCGCGAAGGGAACGACTTCTACCATGAAATGGCCGATTCCGGCGTGGTGAACCTGGAGAAGCTCGAAGAGTCCAAGGTTGCCATGGTGTATGGCCAGATGAACGAGCCCCCAGGCAACCGTCTGCGCGTGGCACTGACCGGCCTGACCATCGCCGAGTCGTTCCGTGACGAAGGCCGTGACGTGCTGTTCTTCGTGGACAACATCTACCGCTATACGCTGGCCGGTACCGAAGTGTCCGCTCTGCTGGGCCGTATGCCTTCCGCCGTGGGCTACCAGCCTACGCTGGCTGAAGAAATGGGTCGTCTGCAAGAGCGTATTACGTCGACCAAGGTCGGTTCGATCACTTCCATCCAGGCCGTTTACGTGCCAGCCGATGACTTGACCGACCCATCGCCTGCCACCACGTTCGCCCACTTGGACTCCACCGTGGTGCTGTCGCGCGATATCGCCTCGCTGGGTATCTACCCTGCTGTGGACCCACTGGACTCTACCAGCCGCCAACTGGACCCGAACGTTGTGGGTGAAGACCACTACGCCACGGCCCGCGCGGTGCAGGGCACGCTGCAGCGCTACAAGGAACTGCGCGACATCATCGCCATTCTGGGTATGGACGAACTGGCGCCTGAAGACAAGCTGGCCGTGGCCCGCGCCCGCAAGATCCAGCGTTTCCTGTCGCAGCCGTTCCACGTGGCCGAAGTGTTCACTGGCTCGCCGGGCAAATACGTGCCGCTGTCGGAAACCATCCGTGGTTTCAAGATGATCGTGAACGGTGAGTGCGATCACCTGCCAGAACAGGCGTTCTACATGGTGGGTACCATCGACGAAGCCATCGAAAAAGCCAAGAAGATGGCGTAACCGGGGGGCGGAAGGGCATTCTGCAAAGAATGCCCCCTGCTACCACGCTATTGTTTTGTGCAGATTTCCAAAGGAATTCAGATGGCCAACACCATACATGTCGACGTTGTGAGCGCCGAGGAATCCGTTTTCTCGGGCGAGGCACGTTTCGTCGCCTTGCCCGGTGAGGCGGGCGAGCTGGGCGTCTATCCACGCCACACTCCGCTGATTACCCGCATCAAGCCAGGCTCGGTACGTATCGAAATGGCCGATGGCAGCGAAGAGTTTGTGTTTGTTGCGGGCGGTATTCTCGAAGTCCAGCCGGATCTTGTCACCGTCCTCTCAGACACCGCGGTACGCGGCAAGGACCTGGACGACGAAAAGGCCAATGCGGCCAAGGCAGCGGCCGAGGAGGCCGTGAAGAATGCCAAGGGCGAGATCGACCTGGCCCGCGCGCAATCCGAGTTGGCTGTCATGGCGGCTCAAATTGCGGCACTGCGCAAGTACCGCCAGAAGAAATAGACCAGCCCGCGACCCAGCAATCGAAAACCCGGCACTCGCCGGGTTTTTTGATGATGGAGCCCGTCAGCGTGGCTCAGAGAAACGGCCGCCGCAGACGTTCTCTGGCGCGTCCGCCCGTCCCCGATCAAGCGATGGCAAGTCGCTATGCGACATAGGGCTCGTCGGCAAGCTCGTTGGTGCCGTGATCCGCATTCAGCAGCCGTGGAGCATGGCGAACTGCCAAGGAATGCACCATGTCAATGGCCTGGGCCAGCCCCTGTTCAAATTGCCCCTTGCGCAGGGCAGGCGCCATGCCTGCAATCAGCTGCCGCCACTCAGCATGCTGGACATGGACGTTCATTCCTCTGTCGGCCACGATTTCGATGGAACGCTCTGCAAGCAAAAGGTAGATCAGCACCCCATTGTTGTGCTCGGTATCCCAGACGCGCAGCTTGCTGAACATCATCAGGGCGCGTTCTCGAGAGGATGCATGGCGGCGCAAATAGCTCCATGGCAAACCTCCCTCGATGCAGAGTCGAATTTGTCCGCCATGCGACTTCTCGCTACGGGCGATTCGTTCCTTGAGACGTTGCAACGCGGCATCTGACAGGGCGCCCCGGACACGGTGATCCCGCCAGCGATGCCGGAGCAGACGGGCCACAGCACCCAACAGAGATGTCGTCGTCATTACCAATCTCCCGATGCGCCGCCGCCACCAAAATCGCCCCCACCACCTGAGCTGAAACCGCCATCCGACGAGCCACCGCTCCAACCACTACCGCCATTGCCGCCGGTCCATCGACCGCCAAGACTTCGGCTGGAAGTGGTGGCGTAAGTGGCCGTGACCAGTGTGTAGATCAGGGCAGCAAGGCCAACAAAAACCGACAATAGGGCGCGGGCGCTCGCGATGTACACCGCAGCTCCCGCAAGACTTCCGCACAACAGGGCGCCCATGGCATTGCCCAGCAACGCACGTGCCACCGGGCTGCCCAAAGCCACGCCGAGGCACAAGAAAATAGCCCATGTTTCCCAGCCATCAGAAGCGTCTCCTGCCGATGCATCAGGGTCCATTGACGATGATGGGAGTCCTTCGCTCGCAATGAGCGCATCGATTGCGGAAATAGCGGTTTGTAGCCCGCCAAAGAAATCGCCTTCTCGGAAGCGTGGCCGCATCGCCGAATCGATAATGTGAGCCGCAGCAATGTCGGGGATCGCCCCTTCCAGCGCCTTCGCCACTTCGATTCTCATTTTCCGGTCATCTTTGGCAATGACCACCAAGACACCGTCACCCACCGTGCGGCGGCCAATTTTCCAGGTGTTGGCGACGCGGTTTGCGTAGCCGGCGATGTCTTCCGGTGCGGTCGTCGCCACCATCAGCACAACGACCTGTGCGCCGTGGGCTCTTTCGAGTGCTGTCAACTGTTGCTCCAGCGCTTGCCGTTGGGTGGCAGCCAGCGAGCCTGTCTGATCGAGCACATGCTCCGTCAGTGTGGGGGCAACCTGAAGCGCTTCTGCCTTCGAAATACCTGCGAGTATAGCTATGAATAATATAGCTACTAGCGCTCGTCTAATAAGCGTTGCAGGCACAAATCACCTGAAATCAGGGCTTCGAAGCCGCGAAATCGACCAATGGCGGTGTTGCCAATTGAGCCTCGTTGTGCACCGTGAAGCTTGGTTTTGGCGTGTAGCTCAACGCCATGGCCGTCATGTTGCTGGGAAAGCTGCGCACGAGCACGTTGTATTCCTGCACCGACTGGATATAGCGATTCCTCGCCACAGTGATGCGATTTTCCGTGCCCTCCAGTGTGATCCGCAAGTCTCGAAAGCCTTGGTTGGCCTGGAGTGTGGGGTAGCGCTCTGCCACCACCATCAACCGCGCAAGTGCGCCGGACAGTTCTCCTTGGGCCTGCTGAAATCTCTCAAAGGACTGTGGGTCGTTCAGGGTTGCCGGGGTTACCTGAATGGATGTGGCCTTGGCGCGGGCCTGCACCACCTGGGTGAGTGTTTCCTGTTCGAAGCTGGCCTCACCCTTGACGGTCGCCACAATGTTGGGCACAAGATCCGCGCGGCGCTGATACTGGTTGAGCACTTCGCTCCAGGCGGCTTTGGATTGCTCATCAAGGCGCTGAAATTCGTTGTAGCCGCAGCCTGCAAGCAGCAAGGCCGCCATGGCTGAGATAAGTACGAGCAGGCGCCTCATGTCGTGATCCAGTCGTTGAAAAGCAGAATGGAGTGCATTCTGCCCCAGGTCAGGTCCGCCCGAATGCGGGTCTCGTACAGCCAGCCGAACAGGCGGTGCACAATCGAGCCATGGACGACATTGTCAAACAGGCCTTGGTCAAGTGGCCCCATGTGCCCGCGTGCTACGGCTGGCTGGGTTTGGATGCGCGCGCACGTTGGTATCTGCGGGATGAGGCTGTGCAGGCCGCCGGTTCCTTTCCGGACAGCCGGGGCTCCGAGCTGCAACACGGCAAACTTGTCGAATTCATCCAGCGCAACTACGAGTCGGACAGGTTCGGGCGATGGTTTTTCCAGAACGGCCCCCAACGTGTCTATGTCGAACTGGAAAGCACGCCCTGGATATGGCGTATCCAGCCCGATGGGAGTCTACAGTCGCACACGGGGCGCCTGGCCGTCCCTGAAAATTGTTTGCTGGATGAAGAAGGACGGGTCTATTTCTCGACAGGCCTTGGTTTGGGGCTCGTGCATAGCCAAGACGTCATCCAGGTGGCCGATGGCATTGAAAAAGGGCTGTGGAATCCTGTCTCTGTCCGATCCACTGCGTTGCCCGATCAGTACGGCTTCATTCGAAGCCCAGCCCAAACCCAGACTCCCGGATGACGCGGGGTAAGGACGCCGTCTTTTTCTTTGGACAGCCCTAAGGCGGGCCATGCTTGCAACGCGTCGGGCGACGGGCGTCCTGCAGGTTCGATCAATTGCTGGCAGCGGCTGCCGGAGCCGCCGGTTCTTCAAACTTTGCGCCAGCCTGCTTCGTCAGATAGGCCACAGCACGTGCGATCTCGATATCGGTAAAGTTACCTCCCCCCTGCGCGGACATTGCATTCTTGCCTTTCAGCGCAGAATGAACCAAGGCATCAAACCCGGTCTTGATGCGGGGGGCCCATGCTCCAACGTCGCCCACCTTAGGCGCGCCGGCTGCACCTGTCGCATGGCAGGCGGCACATTGGGCCGTGAATACTTCCTCACCGGATTTCAGGGGGCGGTTTGCATCGCGAATTTCGACGCTACCAATCTTTTGAATGCGCTCGGAAACAGCCCGCTCCGGGTTGGCAGCGCCCGGCGACGGCTTGTTGCCCGACGTGATGAACATCACCAGTCCGATGATCACGAAAACCGGAATCACGAAAGCATAAAGAACTGCCGCCAGCAACTGCTTGGGGTTCTTGATGGGGCCGGTATGGGCTTCTTCGGTAGGGTTCGTGCTCATGGGATTCTTGACAGAAGTGACTTGATATAGGTCAGAGATTATAGAGTCCAGGACAAGGGATGTGTGATGGTTTGACCATCGTCGATCGCCAGGACATGTCATAATGGAAAGCTGAGCAATTTTTTGCAAAGCGCATCAGCGATTGCAGGACTGATTGACGTGCGGCTGTAGCTCAGTGGATAGAGTATTGGCCTCCGAAGCCAAGGGTCGTGGGTTCGATCCCCGCCAGCCGCACCATTCCGGGGCTTTTGTCTCGGCGTCAATCGGGTTGCGCAAAGAACTGCGAAGAAAGTTCGCGTCTTGCGTGGTAGGAAATTTTTGAGCTATAATTCGAGATTGTCCGGAGGAGTGCCCGAGTGGCTAAAGGGGGCAGACTGTAAATCTGTTGGCTTACGCCTACGCTGGTTCGAATCCAGCCTCCTCCACCAGACAAAACAAATCGCTGGGCGAATGATGCCTAAGGGCTTCGGCAACGAAGTTAGCGCGGGAGTAGTTCAATGGTAGAACCCTAGCCTTCCAAGCTAATGACGCGGGTTCGATTCCCGTCTCCCGCTCCACGGTTTGTTGGTTGTGTTTTGAGAAGAAATGGGATTTGCGTAAGCGAATTGCATAGTCGCCCATGTGGCTCAGTGGTAGAGCACTCCCTTGGTAAGGGAGAGGTCGCGGGTCCGATTCCCGCCATGGGCACCACAAATTTCAGGTGCATCTGCTTGAGATTGCGCCGAGATCCTGTTGTGTGGTTATAGATTTTTTTCGGAGTCGGAAAAATGGCAAAAGGAAAATTCGAGCGCACCAAGCCCCACGTCAACGTGGGCACCATCGGTCACGTGGACCACGGCAAGACGACGCTGACGGCGGCGATTGCCACCGTGCTGTCCGCCAAGTTCGGCGGTGAAGCCAAGGCCTACGACCAGATCGACGCAGCGCC
>JAPKHH010000034.1:0-27275 GCA_026647025.1 Giesbergeria sp. | reverse complement strand
GCTTCGCGCCTTCCCCCTCTCTCGCCTCGCGGCGCGAGGCGGGAGGGGGACGCCCCCAGCGCTGCGGGGCGGCCCTTGCGCGGGGGCGCTGGCCTGCGCCGCGTGAGAGTCACGCGATGCTGGAACAGCAGCCTGCGAGGGAGAACTGACATGGCTGCTAAAAAATCATCCACCCCCAACCGCGCCTTCAAGGTGGCCGATCAGATTCAGCGTGATCTGACGGACTTGATCGCGCGCGAGTTGAAAGACCCGCGCGTGGGCATGGTGACGCTGCAGGGTGTGGAAGTCACTCCCGATTACGCGCATGCCAAGGTCTACTACAGCCTGCTGACGGGTGACCCCCAGCAGACGCAGGAGGCCTTGACGCAGGCAGCGGGCTTTCTGCGCAGCGGGTTGTTCAAACGCCTGCATATCCACACCGTGCCCACGCTGCACTTTGTGTTCGATCGCACGCAGGAGCGTGCGGCCGACATGAACGCCTTGATTGCCAAGGCGATCTCTTCCCGCGCCAAAGAAGCGGACGAATAGACATGAATGCGCCGCGCACGAGGGTCGTCCGGCGCCCCGTGCACGGGGTGCTTCTGATCGACAAACCACTGGGCATGACCAGCAACCAGGCTTTGCAGAAGGCCAAGTGGTTGCTGCGTGCAGAAAAGGCCGGCCATACCGGCACGCTCGATCCGCTGGCCAGCGGGGTGCTGCCATTGTGCTTTGGTGCAGCGACCAAGTTCAGCCAGTTGCAGCTGGAGGCGGCCAAGACCTACGAAGCCATTGCCCTGCTGGGCACCACCACGACCACCGGCGATGCCGAAGGCGAGGTGTTGCAGCAGTGCGCGGTCGAGCCCAGCCAGATCACGCCCGAGCGCCTGGCCGCAGTGCAGCAGCAGTTCACCGGCGCGATCGTGCAGGTACCGCCGATGTACAGCGCGCTCAAGCGTGACGGCAAGGCACTGTATGAATACGCCCGCGCCGGGGTCGACGTCGAACGCGCACCGCGTCCTGTCACGATCCATGCGTTAAAACTGACCCCAACGCAGACTGACAAAGCGCAAGCAGCTATTAAAATAATAGTTACATGCAGCAAGGGCACCTATATCCGTACGCTGGGTGAAGACATCGGCGCCGCGCTCGGTTGCGGCGCGCACCTGGTGTTTTTGCGCCGTATCGATACGGGGGGCATCGGCGTCGATCGCTGCATCACGCTGGAGCAACTCGAAGCCATGGAGGAAGGCGAGCGTCTGGCCTGCCTGGAGCCGCCCGAAGCCTTGCTGGTGCACCATGAGCGTGTCACGCTGGATGGTGAGAATGCGGGGCGTTTCCTCTCGGGACTGCGCCGCCGTGGTCCCTGGCCCGACACGCCTGCTGTGGCCGTGTTTGGCCAACAGCCCCATGCCCTGCTGGGGGTGGGTCATATTGCCGGGGGGGAGCTGGTGCCTGACAGGCTCCTGAGTCCGCTGGAAATTCAACAAATCCTGGAAAACACGCCGCGTTCACAAGCCAGCGGCATATTGGAAAAACTATGAGCAAACAAATCCGTAACATCGCCATCATTGCCCACGTGGACCATGGCAAGACCACCATGGTGGACCAGCTGCTACGCCAATCGGGTACTTTCGCCGAGCACGAAAAGGTCGTGGACACGGTGATGGACAACAACGCCATCGAGCGCGAGCGTGGTATCACCATCCTGGCCAAGAACTGTGCCGTGAGCTGGAAGGGTACCCACATCAACATCGTCGATACCCCCGGCCACGCCGACTTTGGCGGCGAGGTGGAGCGTGCGCTGTCCATGGTGGATGGTGTGGTGTTGCTCATTGATGCGCAGGAAGGCCCCATGCCGCAAACGCGCTTCGTGACCAAGAAGGCCCTGGCCCTGGGTCTCAAGCCCATTGTTGTGGTCAACAAGGTGGACAAGCCCGGCGCCAATCCGGACAAGGTGGTGAACGCCGCCTTTGACCTGTTCGACAAACTCGGGGCTACCGACGAGCAGCTTGATTTTCCTGTGGTCTACGCTTCCGGCATCAACGGCTGGACTTCGATGGAAGAGGGTACCCCGGGGGAGCAGTGGGGCCCGGACATGTCGGCTCTTTTTGAAACCGTGCTCAAGCATGTGCCTGCGCACGAGGGTGACGCCAGTGCTCCGCTGCAACTGCAGATCTCGGCGCTCGACTTCTCCACCTTCGTCGGGCGGATCGGCGTGGGCCGCATCAACCAGGGCACCATCAAGCCGAATATGGATGTGGTCGTGATGGAAGGGCCCGACGGCAAATCCTTCAAGGGCCGCGTCAACCAGGTGCTGACCTTCCAGGGCCTCGACCGCGTGCAGGCCACCGAAGCGGGCCCCGGCGAAATCGTGCTGATCAACGGCATTGCCGACATCGGCATTGGCGTCACGGTGACGGACACGGCGAACCCCGCACCGCTGCCCATGCTCAAGGTGGACGAGCCGACGCTGACCATGAATTTCTGCGTCAACACCAGCCCGCTCGCAGGCCGGGAAGGCAAGTTCGTTACCAGTCGCCAGCTGTGGGATCGGCTGCAGAAAGAGCTGCAGCACAACGTGGCCCTGCGCGTCAACGAGACGGACGAAGAAGGCATTTTTGAGGTCATGGGCCGGGGTGAATTGCACCTGACCATCCTGCTGGAGAACATGCGCCGGGAAGGCTACGAGATGGCCGTCTCCAAGCCCCGCGTGCTGTTCAAGGAAATCAATGGCGAGAAGTGCGAGCCGATCGAGATGGTCACCGTCGACATCGAGGAAAACCACCAGGGCGGCGTGATGCAGGCACTCGGCGAGCGCAAGGGTGAACTGGTGAACATGGAGCCCGATGGCCGTGGCCGCGTGCGCCTGGAATACCGCATTCCTGCACGGGGTCTGATCGGGTTTACCAATGAGTTCCTGAATCTCACGCGCGGTTCGGGCCTCATCAGCAATATTTTCGACAGCTACGAGCCGCACAAGGGCGAAATCGGTGGCCGTAAGAACGGCGTGCTGATTTCCATGGACGACGGCGAAATTTTCACCTATGCCCTGGGCAAGCTGGACGACCGCGGCCGCATGTTCGTCAAGGCCAATGATCCGGTGTACGAGGGCATGATCGTCGGCATTCACAGCCGCGACAACGATTTGGTGGTGAACGCCACGCGCACCAAGCAGTTGACCAACTTCCGCGTCAGCGGCAAGGAAGACGCGATCAAGATCACGCCTCCCATCGACCTCACGCTGGAATACGGCGTGGAGTTCATCGAGGACGATGAGCTGGTCGAGATCACCCCCAAGTCTGTTCGCCTGCGCAAGCGCCACCTGAAGGAAAGCGACCGCAAGCGCGCCAGCCGTGAGTGATCGGGACAACCCCCTGTGGCGCTTCGCGCCTTCCCCCTTCTCTCGAATCGCTGCGCGATTCGGGAAGGGGGACGCCCCCTGCGCGGCGGGGCGGCCCTTGCGCGGGAGCGCTGGCGTTGATCGCGCCCGCAGCGTACGGCGCGGAAGGTGGGAAGGGCAATGTCACCAGCGCGGCGGGGCGGCGCGGCCGGCCCAGGCCCTTGCGCGGCGGTCGCTGGCGTGGGCCGCGCGCGTCTTGAGCGCCACGCAATGAAATCTACAGTCCAGCCTTCGCAGCTGCAGAACGGCTCTGGTCTTTCGCATGGCCGGGCGGTCTGGCTGATGGTGGCGGTCACGCTGATGTGGTCGATCGCCGGGGTAGTGACGCGCCACCTGGAGCAGGCGCGCAGCTTCGAGGTGACGTTCTGGCGCAGCCTTTTCACCCTGGTCGCATTGATGGTGATTCTGCCGGCCATACAGGGACGCGCAGTGTTCTCGACGCTGCGTGGCGGTGGCCGTGCGCTGTGGATCTCCGGCCTGTGCTGGAGCGTGATGTTCACCGCCTTCATGGTGGCCATCATGCTCATGCCCGTGGCCAATGTGCTGGTGACCATGGCCGTCGGTCCCTTGCTCACGGCACTGTTCGCGTGGATCTTCATCGGCCACCGCATCGCACCGCGCACCTGGGGCGCCATTGCGCTCGCGGGCCTGGGCATTGCCTGGATGTACGGCTCGCAGATGGCGGGGCTGCCGCTGGTGGGAACGCTGGTGGCGGTGTGCGTGCCGGTGGCCGCTGCCGTCAACTGGACGGTGGTGCAGCATTCCCAGCGCCATGGCCATGCGGTCGATCTGATGCCCGCCGTGCTGATTGGAGCGGTGCTCTCATCCCTGGCAACGCTGCCGTTGGCCTGGCCGTTCCAGGCCAATGCACACGATTTGATGCTGCTGGCCCTGCTCGGGCTGGTGCAGCTGGCCATTCCGTGCGTGCTGGCAGTGCGCTGCGGCCGTGTGCTCAAGGCGCCCGAGATGGCGCTGCTGGGCCTGCTGGAAGTGATTTTTGGCATTCTGCTGGCCTGGGTGGGCGCGGGTGAGCGCCCGGCACCGGCAGTGCTGACGGGTGGTGCGCTGGTGATTGGCGCGCTGGTATTCAATGAACTCTTGGGATGGAAGGAACAGAAATGACGGAGATGACCGGTGAGGTGCTTGCGCAGATTCGTGGCCAGGTGGGCTGCATCACGCTCAATCGCCCCAAGACCCTGAACGCCCTGTCGCTGGGCATGGTGCGGGATCTGATGACGGTGCTGCTGGAGTGGCAGCGCAACCCGGCCGTGCTGGCCGTGGCGATCCGGGGCAGCAACAAGGAGGGTGTGTTTGGCGCCTTCTGCGCGGGTGGCGACATCCGCTTTTTGCACCAGGCCGGCAGCTGCGGCAACCCTGAGATCGAAGATTTCTTTACCGAGGAATACGCGCTCAACCACCTGATTCACAACTACGGCAAGCCCTATATCGCTTTCATGGACGGCATCGTCATGGGTGGCGGCATGGGCATCAGCCAGGGTGCGGCGCTGCGCGTGGTGACCGGGCGTACCAAGATGGCCATGCCCGAGACCGCGATTGGTTTGTTTCCCGATGTCGGCGGTGGTTACTTTCTCTCACGCTGTCCCGGCCATGTGGGCGAGTGGCTGGCATTGACGGGTGACACCATCGGTGCCGGTGATGCCATTGCGTTTGGTCTGGCCGATGGGTGCTTGCCGGTCGAACAGCTCGCCCCCGTGTGGGACGCGCTGGGTGCGCAGACGTTTGCCGATGGTGCGGCGGTGCAGTCTTTTGTTGCTTCTCAATTGATAGCTGATAGCGCCCGTCTGCAAAGCGTTAGAGGCCAAATTGACCATTATTTTTCGATGGGCAGCGTGGATGCCATCGTGAAAGCCCTGGAGGCTGCCGACGACGAATGGGCACGCGCCACGGCTGCGACACTGCGCAAACGCTCGCCGTTGATGCTGAACGTGGTGCTGGAGCAGATCCGCCGTGCGCGCGGCATGGACCTGGCCACCGACTTGCGCATGGAGCGCGACATGGTGCGCCATTGCTTCTTCCTGCGCCCCGGCCAGAGCGAGACGGTGGAGGGTATTCGTGCGCTGGCGGTGGACAAGGACCACGCGCCGAAGTGGAGCCCTGCTCGCATCGAAGACGTTACGCCCGACATGGTGGTGCCGTTTTTTGTGAGCCCCTGGCCGGTGCACGCGCATCCGCTGGCGTCGCTGGGCTGATTGCTGGAATGGCTGCCGGGGTTGCAGCACTGCGACCCTGGTGTACCGCCGCTACGGCTGCAACTGCGGATACACCGCCGTGGCCAGTTCCAGCAGCTCGGTGCGTGTCAGCTGGCCGCTGAGCGCATAACCAAACCCGGCGTCGGTCCAGTAAAAGCCGGGAACCGGGCCTTCCTGCGTGAACTGGAAGGCTGTGGTCGTCGGCGTCGGCTGTGCTGGCAGCGACGCAGGGGCCTTGCTGCTCTCCGGGGCCGTCGTGGCAGGTGTGAGGGCGCCCAAATACAGCGTGATGCGCTGGCCTGTGCCGTTCTGGTACATGAACTGGGCCCGCACACCGGTTTCACCTGGCAGCAACCTGCCGCCCACCAGTTCATAACCCTGGGCGCCGAGCGCTGGCACCTTGAGCGGTCGGTCCAGCCGCTTGGACAGCCACTGCACGAGATGATCCTGCTGCGCCGCAGTGACCTCCACGGGGTGCCGCACCTCGGGTTGGTACACCGCGTGGGCCACCGATGCTTGCTGGGCAAAACGCTGTACCGGCGTGGATATCCCGGGGGTGAGCAGCGCGGCATTGCCAGCGAGCGTTTCAACGGGCCCATGGGGCCATTGGCTGCGCCCGGTCCAACCCAGCACAAATGCCACCACCACCGACGCAGCGACGCCGCCCCAGCGCCACCACTGCGTCTGCCGATCCCTGCGGCCCGTGGCGCGCAGTGCCGCAGCAACCAAGGCGTCCGGCACAGGGGCTTGCAGCAAGTCCTGGTGCAGCGCGTGTAGCCGGTCCCGCTGGGCTTGCCAGTGTGCAATGGTGTCCATGGCGCTCTGGTCGCCCTGCAGCTGCTCGCGCAAGGCGGCAGCATCGCCCGCTGGCAGTTGGCCGTCCACCAGGGCGTGCCAGCGGTTGGTCTCTTCTGCTGCGCTGGGCGAAGGGGTGTGGTGTAGCGTGTCCATGGTCGTGTTGCCGCTTGTGGGCAGCATCATTTGAGGCGGCGCAGCGCGGGCGGAGCGCCCGGTGCTGCGGACGCTGTGTCCGCGAGCGGTGAAAAGGCTGCGGGGGCGGTTGCGCGCTCCATCAGCGCGCGCAACCGTGCGCGGGCCCGGGACAGGCGTGACATGACGGTGCCTATCGGAATGTCCAGAATGCGCGCGGTGTCTTCATAACTCATGTCTTCCATCGCCACAAGCAGCAAGACGGCCCGCTGATCGGCGGGCAGGCGCAGCAGGCAGCGTTCCAGGTCCAGTGCGTCATCCGACGGGCCTGGGGTGCCAGGCAGCTGGTCTTGCAGGTCTTCTATATCCAGTGGCGCCAGTGCGGGCAAAGCGCGGCGCTGGTTGAGGTAGAGGTTGTGCATCAACGTGAACAACCATGCGCGCAGGTCGCTGTCCGTGCGCCACAGCAGCCACTTGCTGCAGGCGCGCTCCAGGGTGTCCTGCACCAGGTCGTCGGCCGCCCAGGCGTCGCCCGTCAGCACCCGCGCATAGCGGCGCAGGCCTGGCAGCTGTTCGACGACCTGGGTGCGGTTCATGCGGCGATGTGGAACACGTCAAGCAATTGCTCAGGGGCGGGCGGTGCGCCAGACCTGGTTCACACCCTCGCCGGTCTTCTCGCCGGGCTTGGTGTCCTTGACCCAGTAGTACAGCGGCTTGCCTTTGTAGGCCAGCTGGGTCTTGCCGTCGTCGCGCGTCACGATGCTGTAGTCGCCACCAGGGACCTTGTCGGCCATCAGTGGAGGCCAGTTGGCGGCGCAGGGGCCATTGCAAACCGATTTGCCGCTGCCTGCTGCATCACGGTCGAACGTGTAGAGCGTCATGCCGCCTGCGCCGACAAGCACACCGTCCATGGTTTTGACGGGGCCATCGGCGGCCATGGTGGAGCAGCCCGCAATGGCAACAAGCGCGGCGAGGGACAACAGGGTCTTTTTCATGGTTTCTCCAGGTGGAAGAGGGACTGCAGGAAACGGCACATGCCGCCTTGCATCTCCACAAACACAGGGGCGCCCTGGTTTATTCCGCCGTGCATGAAAATTTCCGCGGCCCGCCAGGCTTTTCGTCGGAAAAAGGCCTGTGTGCCACCCATGGCCCACGAAGCTTGCACGGCGCAGGCCCGCACCGCCGTGCGTGCAAGGGCCGCCCCGCCGCATTGGGGTATCCCCTTATCAGGGGGAAGGCGCGCAGCGACTCGGCGGGTTACCTGTGCCTGCTCTTCATCGCCCGCTCCACCTCGCGTTTTCCTTCGCGGTCCTTGATGGTGTCCCGTTTGTCGTGCTCGGCCTTTCCTTTGGCCAGCGCGATCTCGCACTTCACCAGGCCGTTCTTCCAGTGCAGGTTCAGCGGCACCAGCGTATAGCCTTTTTGCTCCACCTTGCCGATGAGTCGCTTGATCTCTTCCTTGTGCAGCAGCAGTTTTTTCGTGCGTGCCGCTTCGGGGCTGACATGGGTGGAGGCCGTCTTGAGCGCATTGATCTGGCAGCCGATCAGATACAGTTCGCCGTCGCGGATGACCACGTAGCCATCGGTCAGTTGCACCTTCCCTTCGCGCAGTGCCTTTACTTCCCAGCCTTGCAGCACCATGCCCGCCTCGTGGCGTTCTTCGAAGAAATAGTTGTAGGCCGCCTTTTTATTGTCGGCAATGCGGGAGGATGTATCGGGTTTCTTGGCCATCGGAAATAGGTGCGTCGGAAGCCGGGAGATCAAAGCCCTCCCTACAATTGCAACCATCGCGCAGCAGCGATTCTAGGGCGTCGTGCCATTCACGCGGCCTCTGCCTGTCTTTTGTCCGCATCCAGCGCCTGCATGAAAACCGTCAACAAGTCTGTCCTGATCTGGTACAGCCCAGAAGAAATGTTCAACCTGGTGACCGGGGTGGATCAGTACCCGCTGTTTCTTCCCTGGTGTGACCGAGCGCGCGTGCTGGAGAGGGACGATGAGGGCATGCTGGCCGAGGTGGGGATTTCGCTCAGTGGCATCCGCCAAACCTTTGTGACCCGTAATCTGCATGACCCTGGGCGGCGCGTGCAGATGAAACTGGTCAAGGGCCCCTTTTCGCGCCTGGACGGCGACTGGCATTTTCATGGAGTGGGCGATGGCAGCCAGCGCGCTTCCCGGGTTGAATTGCAATTGAATTACGGCTTTGACAGTGCGCCGCTGGCGGCATTGGTGGGCCCGGTGTTTGACCGCATCGCCGGCAGCATGGTCGATGCGTTTGTCAAACGGGCCGAGCAGGTCTATGGCTGACCGGGATAGTGCTCCAGCCGGTTTGCAGATCACCGTTGCCGCATCGGTGGCGCGGGGCGCATGGCGGGAATGCGTCGTTACCGTGCCGCAGGGCGCAACCGTGGCAGACGCCCTGGCTGCCAGCAGTCAACAGGGTCTGGCGCTCTGGCCGGGCGCGGCGTGCGGTGTGTGGGGGCGTGTGGTGGGACTGGACTGGGTGCTGCGCACCGGTGATCGCGTGGAAATGTACCGACCACTCACCGTGGACCCCAAGACGGCCCGGCGACAGCGTTTTGCGCGCCAGGGTGCCCGCACCACGGGCCTGTTTTCCAGGCAAAGACCTGGGGGCAAGGCAGGCTACTGACGGCGGGCGCCCCAGGTTTCAGCGCTTGCAGTCAGTGTCAATGATGCCCTGAACGCGTTTGATCTCGGCATTGCGTCCGGCCTCATCAAGGAAGACGCGTTCACCTTGCGCATTGGTGTGTTTCATGGGGGTGCCAGACTCCAGGCCGGCCTTGGCCTGCTGCGCACGCTTGCAGTTGTCTGCACGGGCGGCAGCCTGCTTGGCCTCCTGGGCTTTCTTTTGGGCAGCTTCTTCGGCTTCGGCCTGGGCCTTCTTCTTCTCCAGCTCCTTGTCCTTGCCACTTGCGACCGGTGCACTGGCAGGCTTGGCCGTCGCAGGGGCGGCTGCCGCAGTACCGGACTCTTCGGCCGCGTCTGCCGGTGCGGTACGCGCCGCCGGAACAAAGCGGGGCTGCTTGAGGATCTTGTCCTGCGCAATGTCCTGTGGAGGCGGGCGGTCGCTGAAAACCTTTCGCCCATCCTTGTCGAGCCATTGCCACTGGGCCATGGCCCCTGCAGACCAGAAGCAGGCCAGAGCCACCAGAATGTATTTGTGCAATTTCATGCGCCAAGTTTATCCCTGAGCGCCGTGATCGGGGTAACCCCTTGTCACGGGTACAATCTTTCTTTTGGAGCCTTCTCATGCGCCTTCTCGGAAAAGCGCTCACCTTCGACGATGTGTTGTTGGTGCCAGCGTACTCCCAGGTCCTGCCAAAGGACACGTCCCTCGCGACGAAACTCTCCCGTAACATCCAGTTGAACTTGCCGCTCGTGTCCGCCGCCATGGACACCGTGACAGAGGCGCGCCTGGCGATCGCCATTGCGCAGGAGGGCGGCATCGGCATCGTGCACAAGAACCTCACCCCACAAGAGCAGGCTGCCCATGTGGCCAAGGTCAAGCGGTATGAGTCTGGCGTGCTGCGCGACCCGGTCGTCATTACCCCCGAGCACACGGTGCTGCAGGTGCTGCAACTGTCCGAGCAGCTGGGCATTTCGGGCTTTCCGGTGTGCGATGGCGGCAAGGTGGTCGGTATCGTCACCGGCCGTGACCTGCGCTTCGAGACACGTTATGACGTCAAGGTGCACCAGATCATGACGCCGCGCGAAAAGCTCATTACCGTCAACGAAAAGGAAGGCACCACGCCTGCCGAAGCCAAGGCGCTGCTCAACAAGCACAAGCTCGAGCGCATCCTGGTCATCAACGACGCCTTCGAGCTCAAGGGCCTGATCACGGTGAAGGACATCACCAAGCAGACCAGCTTTCCCAATGCCGCACGCGATGCCTCGGGCCGCCTGCGCGTGGGCGCGGCGGTGGGCGTGGGCGAGGGCACCGAAGAGCGTGTCGAGGCCCTGGTCAAGGCCGGCGTCGATGCCATCGTGGTGGATACCGCACACGGTCACAGCAAAGGTGTGATCGAGCGCGTGCGCTGGGTCAAGCAGAACTATCCGCAGGTCGATGTGATTGGCGGCAATATTGCCACCGGCGCAGCCGCTCTGGCGCTGGTCGAGGCCGGCGCGGATGCCGTCAAGGTCGGCATTGGCCCCGGCTCCATCTGCACCACCCGCATCGTCGCCGGCGTGGGCGTGCCACAGATCATGGCCATCGACAGCGTGGCCACGGCCCTCAAGGGTACGGGCGTGCCCTTGATTGCAGACGGTGGCGTGCGCTACAGCGGCGATATCGCCAAGGCCCTGGCGGCAGGCGCCAGCACCATCATGATGGGCGGCATGTTTGCTGGTACCGAAGAGGCGCCCGGTGAGGTCATTCTGTTCCAGGGTCGCAGCTACAAGAGCTACCGTGGCATGGGCAGCATCGGTGCCATGCAGCAGGGCAGTGCGGACCGTTACTTCCAGGAGTCGAGCACTGGCAACCCCAATGCAGACAAGCTGGTGCCCGAGGGCATCGAGGGCCGCGTGCCCTACAAGGGCTCCATGGTCTCCATCGTTTACCAAATGGCCGGGGGCGTACGCGCTGCCATGGGCTACTGCGGTTGCGCCAGCATTGAAGACATGAACAACAAGGCCGAGTTTGTCGAGATCACGACGGCCGGTATCCGTGAAAGCCACGTGCACGACGTGCAGATCACGAAGGAAGCGCCCAACTACCGCGCTGACTGACGCAGCAGCCTCGCAGGCCCGAACCCATGTGCGGTGTTCGGGCCTTTGTCTTTTTCCCCTGTCGCCTGCCATGCAACACCAGAAAATCCTCATTCTCGACTTCGGCTCCCAAGTTACCCAGCTCATTGCCCGCCGCGTGCGTGAGGCCCATGTTTATTGTGAGGTACATCCTTGCGATGTGACCGATGAATGGGTGCGTGAATACGCCAAGGATGGCGCGCTGAAAGGTGTGATCCTTTCAGGAAGCCATGCCAGCGTCTATGAGGAAACCACCGACAAGGCTCCGCAGGCTGTTTTTGAACTGGGTATTCCGGTGCTGGGTATCTGCTACGGCATGCAGACCATGGCGCACCAGCTGGGTGGCAAGGTCGAAGGCGGTCACCAGCGTGAGTTCGGCTTTGCCGCTGTGCGCGCGCGCGGCCACACCGCGCTGCTCAAGGACATCGCTGACTTCACTACCGCTGAGGGCCATGGCATGCTCAACGTGTGGATGAGCCACGGCGACAAGGTAACCGAGCTGCCTCCAGGCTTCAAGCTCATGGCCAGCACGGACAGCTGCCCCATCGCCGGCATGGCCGACGAGGCGCGCCGCTTCTACGCCGTGCAGTTCCACCCCGAAGTCACGCACACCGTGCAAGGCAAGGCACTGCTCGAGCGCTTCGTGCTCGGCATCTGCGGCACCACGCCCGACTGGGTGATGCGCGACCACATTGCCGAGGCGGTGGAACAGATCCGCCAGCAGGTGGGCGACGAGGAGGTGATTCTGGGCCTGTCGGGCGGCGTGGATTCGTCCGTGGCCGCAGCGCTGATCCACCGTGCGATCGGTGACCAGCTCACCTGCGTGTTTGTGGACCATGGCCTGCTGCGCCTGAACGAGGGCGACATGGTCATGGACATGTTCGTCGGCAAGCTGCACGCCAAGGTCATCCGCGTGGATGCGAGCGACCTCTTCCTGGGCAAGCTGGCGGGTGTCAGCGAGCCCGAGCAAAAGCGCAAGATCATCGGTGGCCTGTTCGTCGATGTGTTCAAGCAGGAAGCCGCCAAGCTCAAGGGCGACGGCGCCAAGGGCGCCAAGTGGCTGGCCCAGGGCACCATCTACCCCGATGTGATCGAATCGGGCGGTGCCAAGAGCAAAAAGGCCGTCACCATCAAGAGCCACCATAACGTGGGCGGCCTGCCCGAGCAGCTGGGCCTCAAGCTTTTGGAGCCCCTGCGCGACCTGTTCAAGGACGAAGTGCGCGAACTCGGCGTGGCCCTGGGCCTGCCGCCCGAGATGGTCTACCGCCACCCCTTCCCAGGCCCCGGCCTGGGCGTGCGCATCCTGGGCGAGGTGAAGAAGGAGTACGCAGACCTGCTGCGCCGTGCCGATGCGATCTTCATTGAAGAACTGCGCAATTTCAAGGATGAGGCCACCGGCAAGACCTGGTACGACCTTACCAGCCAGGCTTTCACCGTGTTCCTGCCTGTCAAGAGCGTGGGCGTGATGGGCGATGGCCGCACCTACGACTATGTGGTGGCCTTGCGTGCCGTGCAGACCAGTGATTTCATGACCGCCGACTGGGCAGAACTGCCCTATGCGCTACTCAAGAAGGTCTCTGGTCGCATCATCAACGAGGTGCGCGGCATCAACCGCGTGACGTACGACGTATCGAGCAAGCCGCCAGCGACGATTGAGTGGGAGTGAAAGGTACGGATAGTGATTATGTAAATCAACGACTTAGATCGATTCTAGATATCGATGAGCACGACATCAATGGAGCTTATCGAAAACGCTAAGTTGTTGAAAGAGATGGCTTTTTGTTGCAGCAAAAAACCTTTCGAAAGTGATCGACGAAGAATGCAGCGCTACTTTCTGACGGTATTTTTGACGGCATCCCAGCGTTGCCGGATGCACGCCGATTTTTTACCGTCATTCGCTCCTGCAGAGCGAGGCCGCGTGCTGGCGCTGGACGATGTCGCCAAGAAACTGCTGACGCTGGAGAACACGTAAGTATGGCTACGAGGAAGGCGCCGAGTTGGAGCGACGTCAAGGACAAGCTTGCCGATTTCGAGCGCCCGGGCTTCATCGGCCTGGTGCATGACCTCTACGCCACCAGCAAGGAAAACCAGGCCTTCCTGCATTCCCGACTCGGTCTCGGCGACGATGTGCTGAAGCCGTATAAGGCGACCATCGACCGCTGGTTGTGGCCGGACGTGTTCAAGAACCAGGACACCTCGGTCGCCAAGGCAAAGAAAGCCATCGCAGACTACAAGAAGGCCGCCGGCCAACCGGAGAGCTTGGCCGAGTTGATGGTATTTTTCTGCGAGCGGGCGGCGGACTTCAGCAACGATGTCGGTTTGTAGGATGAGGGCTACTTCGACGCCCTGGTGCGGATGTTCGGGCAGGCGTTGAAAGTCATGGATGCTTTGCCTGAGGGACCCAGGTCCACATTGTTGGGGCGCCTGGATGCTGTCCGACGCCTCGGCCACAACTTGGGCTACGGCGTTGGTGACGACATGGACGACCTGCTGGTCGAGCATGGATTCGATGGTGGACAGTGATGAACTCACCACGCTGCGCGCTGAGAACGGTCGGCTGATCGCGCTGCTCGACTCGCACGGCATCGAATGGCGGGTACAGCAGCAGCCATCCCCACCGCCCATCGAGCCATCGAGACTGTCCACCCACGAGAAGGTCGCTATCTTCCGACGGCTCTTCTGCGGTCGTACAGATGTGTTTCCCGTCCGATGGGAAAGCAAGACCACGGGCAAGTCGGGCTATGCGCCGGCCTGCGCGAATGAGTGGCGTCCCGGCGTGTGCGAGAAGCCGCGCATCAAGTGCGGAGACTGCGGCAATCGTCTGCTCGTCTCGCTGTCGGACACGGTGATCTACAACCACCTGGCCGGCGGGCACACGGTCGGGGTGTATCCGCTGCTGGAGGACGACAGCAGCCATTTCCTGGCCGTCGACTTCGACGAGGCCGAATGGCGGGACGATGCGCGGGCGTTCATGCTTTCTTGCGCGGAACTGGGCGTACCAGCAGCGCTGGAGATTTCGCGATCCGGTCAGGGCGCTCATGCCTGGGTGTTCTTTGCCGGTCGCGTATCTGCGCGCGATGCCCGCCGCCTGGGTACGGCCATCATCAGCCACACCTGCGCGCGCACGCGGCAGCTCCGGCTCACGTCCTACGACCGGCTGTTCCCGAACCAGGACACGATGCCCAAGGGCGGGTTTGGCAACCTGATCGCGCTGCCGCTGCAAAAGGGCCCAAGGGACAAAGGCTTCAGCGTCTTCGTCGACGCCGAGCTGCGTGCCTACCCGGACCAGTGGGCGTTCCTGGCCTCGATCCAGCCCATGGACGCGCACGACATCGAGCCGACCATCCTGCGTGCCACGGATGGCGTCCATCCGCTGGACGTCACCTTCATTGATGACGAGGACTTGGCTACGCCGTGGACACGCCACAGCACGGCGTCGAAGAAGCTGACGGGGTCGATGCCCCGCTCGCTGACGCTGACCCTGGCCAACCTGATCTACTTCGAGAAGGCGGAACTTCCTCAGCCCCTGGCCAATCGCCTGATTCGCTTGGCGGCGTTCCAGAACCCCGAGTTCTACAAGGCGCAGGCGATGCGGATGTCTGTGTGGGACAAGCCGCGCGTCATCGGCTGCGCCGAGAACTTCCCGCAGCACATCGCGTTGCCCCGTGGGTGTTTGGACGCTGCGCTGGCGCTGCTGCGCGAGAACGGCATCGCCTGCGACCTGAGAGACGAGTGCTTTAGCGGCCAGCCGTTGGACGTATCGTTCGTTGGCAGTCTGCGCCTCGATCAGGAGGCCGCTGTTGCCGCGATGCTGCCCTTCGATGCCGGCGTGCTGTGCGCGCCAACTGCCTTCGGCAAGACGGTCACCGCCGCCGCGATGATCGCGCGCCGGGGTGTCAACACCCTGGTGTTGGTGCATCGCACCGAGCTGGCGATGCAGTGGCAGGAGCGGCTGCAAGCCTTTCTCAGCGTCGGTAAGGGTGTGGTCGGAACCATTCGAGGCGGCAAGGCCAAGCCGACCGGCAGGATCGACATCGCCGTGATGCAGTCCCTGTCCCGCCAGGGCGAGGTGAACCCGCTGGTCGAGGACTATGGCCAGGTGATCGTCGACGAGTGCCACCATGTCGGCGCAGTCTCCTTCGACGCAATCCTCAAGCGGGCCAAGGCCAAATATGTGCTTGGTCTGACGGCGACCCCGATCCGACGCGACGGCCAGCAGCCGATCATCTTCATGCAGTGCGGTCCTATCCGCCACGCGGCGGCCACGCCGGCCGGAGCGCCGCACGACCTGGAGGTTGTGCCGCGGTCCCGCCACGTCCAGATCGATCTGCCGCAGGACGCCGGCATCCAGGACGTCTTCCGGCATCTTGCCAACGATCAGGCCAGGACCGAGGCCATCGCCGCCGAAGTGCGCGACGCCTTCGCGCAGGGCCGCAAGGTACTGGTTCTGACCGAGCGTACGGAGCACCTCGACGCAATCGAGGCAGCCCTCGGCGGCCTTGGGTCAGCACTCTTCGTATTGCATGGCCGGATGTCCAGAAAGCGGCGTGCGGCGCTGATGGCAGGCCTGGAGGCAGTGGCGCCCGACGCGCCGCGCGTTCTCCTGGCGACTGGCAAGTTGGTTGGCGAGGGCTTCGACCACCCGCCGCTGGACATGCTGGTTCTCGCCATGCCGGTGTCCTGGAAAGGCACGCTGCAGCAGTACGCCGGTCGCCTGCACCGGGAGCACGCCAGCAAGGCCGACGTGAAGATCATCGACTTCGTGGACACCGGCCACCCGGCGTTGCTGCGTATGTGGGATAAGCGTCAGCGCGGATATCGAGCAATGGGATATCGGATTGAGGCCGACACCGTGCCGAATAAAAGCCTGCTTTGATGCGCTGATGCAGCTTCAGGTGCACTTGAATGGGAGCGAGTGGGCAGACCACTATCGGCGACGCAGCGTGGCAGAAAGTACTGACGTTGTATATACTTCGTTGATATCAACGTTTCCGGAGCCGGTCATGACCAAAGAAGCCATATTCACCATGAAGCTGGAGCCGGAGCTGCGCGACGCCTTCATGGCCGAAGCTGAGGTCAGCCACCGCCCTGCGTCGCAGGTTGTGCGCGAACTGATGCGCGAGTTCATTGAGCGCCAGCGGCAGACCCGTGAGTACGACGCCTTCCTGCGCGCCAAGGTCGACACGGCGCGCGCGCAGATCGCGTCCGGTCAGTACGCCAGTGACGCCGATGTCGAGGCCCGCTTTGCTGCCCGCCGCTCTGCACTGCGGGCCAAAGTTGGTGGCGCCGAAGCATGAGGGTCCTGTGGACCTTGTCCGCCGAGCAAGACCGCGCTGACATCGTCGACTTCATCGCGAATGACAACCCGCTCGCCGCTATCCGCATGGATGAGATTTTCTCGGTCGCAGTCGGACGACTGGCTGAGCATCCCCTGCTGGGACGGCCCGGACAGATTCCGGGCACCCGCGAGTTGATCCCACACGAGAGCTATCGGCTGGTCTATGAGGTGCGGACTGATACCGTCTGGATCTTGACCTTGGTGCATACGGCTCGCCTGTGGCCGCCGACCCGGTTGTGATTGGTGGCCCCCAAAAGCGTTCGGTTTTCGACGGTCTAAATGACGGTAAAGTACGATGCAACGACCCCTAAAAGCAAGCATTCATGCGAGTTTTCGGCCCTCGGAAACCATTGAGTGGGGGAGTGACGCTATTGGGCAGAAGCTGACTCCCAGGCGACAGAGGCATGGGGCAAACCCGGGGGAGCCGATGGGAGGGCCGCCCTAGACTGCCGGGCAAAGGAGTTTTCCATGCGCCCGCACCACGCTTTCTGGCCTCGCCGTCTTCCTGAATCGATTTCTGTTCCCGAAACATCCCTGTGGGACAACCTGGCCGTGAATGCGCGGCGCTACCCGGACAAGAGTGCGCTGGTGTTTTTTGGCGCCCGGGTCAGCTATCGCCAACTGGCCGAAGGCGCAGAGAGATTGGCTGCGCAGTTGTCTGCGCTGGGTTTGCAGTGTGGCGATCGGGTGGTGCTGTGCATGCAGAACTGCCCGCAACTGGTGATGGCCCACTTTGCCATCCTGCGTGCCAATGCCGTGGTTGTACCGGTCAACCCCATGAACCGCGCCGAGGAACTCAAGCACTACATTACCGACCCGCAGGCGCGCATTGCCATCACTACGGCTGATCTGGCGATGGAGTTGGCGGCAGCCAGTGACGCTTTGCCCGCAGGGCAAGGCCTGACGCATATGGTTGTCACACGCTATACCGATGCCTTTGACCCCACGGCAGAGGGCGAGGATGCGCCACCTGCAGCCTGGAGGGAGTGGCTGAACGCAGAACATGCCTTGCCTGCGCTCTGTGGTGGCGAGGTGTTGCGCTGGGAGGATGCATTGGCCTGCCAATTGCCTGCGCCTGCGCATGCGGTGGGTGCCAACGACCTGGCCATCCTGCCGTATACCAGCGGCACGACGGGCCTTCCCAAAGGGTGTATGCATCTGCACCGCAGCATCATGCACAACGCGATTGCCAGCACCCTTTGGGGCTCCGGGTCTTCCGAAAATGTGTCGTTGGGTGTGCTGCCCATTTTCCATATCACTGGAATGGTGAGCGTGATGCATACCAGCATCTACAGTGGTGGAACACTGGTGCTGATGCCACGATGGGACAGGGATCTCGCGGGACGGATGATCTCCCTGCACAAGGTGACCAACTGGACCAATGTGCCTACGATGATCATCGACCTGCTCGCCAGTCCGCATTTTGCGCAATTCGATCTCACCAGTCTCGTCTACATCGGTGGTGGGGGCGCTGCCATGCCGCAGGCAGTGGCCCAGCGCCTGCTGGACCAGTATGGTTTGCGCTATGCCGAGGGCTACGGATTGACGGAAACCGCCGCGCCTTCACATTCGAATCCGCCCGATGCGCCCAAGCAGCAGTGTCTGGGCATTCCCTTCATGAGCACCGACGCACGCGTGGTGGATCCCGATACCCTCGCAGAGCTACCCGTAGGCGAGCAGGGGGAAATCATTGTGCATGGCCCCGAGGTCTTTGAAGGCTACTGGCAGCGGCCCGATGCCACGCAGGCCGTGTTCATTGAGAAAGAGGGCAAGCGATTTTTTCGCACAGGCGACCTGGGGCATGTCGATGCCGATGGCTATTTCTTTCTGACAGACCGTCTCAAGCGCATGATCAATGCCTCGGGTTTCAAGGTCTGGCCCGCCGAAGTCGAGGCACTGATGTTCCGCCACCCTGCGATCCAGGAAGCCTGTGTGATTGGAGTGCGTGATGCCTACCGTGGGGAAAGCGTCAAAGCGGTGGTGGTGCTCCGCGCTACGCACCAGGACACGACGGAACAGCAGATCATCGACTGGTGCCATGCGAACATGGCCGCCTACAAGGCGCCCCGCATTGTGCAGGTGGTGGATGCCTTGCCCAAAAGCGGTAGTGGCAAGGTGATGTGGCGGGCATTGCAGGAGGCGCAGGCGTCTGCTTCGTAAGCGCTGCAACCCTTGCTCCAGGCGCCCACGGGCGCCAGCAACTGTCTTTTACTGCGTTGGTGCCGTGAGTTCGGCCAGGTCCCGTTCCAGCAAGGAGGGGGCGCCCAACTGCAGTTCGATCAGACGGCGCAGGTGGGTCACGCTGTCCAGATCAATGCTTCGGCACAGCAGGCCGACGCAATGGCTTTCGATGTGGGCTACTTCAGCCGACATGGCGATGTGGTCGCTGGTGCTCGTCAGCGGCACCGTCAACTGGCACAGGGTGCCAGGCGCGAGCGCCATGCCCGGTGCAAGGGAAACCAGGGCCCCTTTGAGGGACAAATCCAGCACCTGCACGCTGAGCGTGTCGTCGGCCGTGGCCAGCAGCGCTGGGGCATCAAAGTGCACGCGAATGAAATGACGGCGTTCGTGGGGCATGGTGGTTGCGGCGCAAGGCGGTGGACAGGCACCATGCTACACGCATGGGCGTTGCACCGGGCGGTTTTGTCGGGGGGCTTGCGTGAGCTGTGCACGGTGGGCAAGGAGAGCATCGTCGGCGAAGTGCATCCGTGATCATTGAGTCTGCACCGGAGTGCTATCTAAAATATAGCGATTGGCGTTCTATAGGTAAGCCTTGGAGTCCATTTTCTATGGATATTCAAACAAACGGCGAGTCAGTGCATCTCCTTCACCAAACAGGACATCGCGCGTCATTCATCGGGTTCTGGATGCAGATCATGGCCAGAGCGCTGGTCGGCGCGCTACACTGGAAACCAGCCAACGCCCGTCTGAGCCGAGGGCGCACACTGTTCTCATTAACCGAAGGAGAGATTCGATGTTCAAGCACATTCTGGTTCCCGTGGACGGTTCCCCCACCTCGATGCTTGCGGTATCCAAGGCGGCTGGTCTTGCCAAGGCCTTTGGCAGTGCCGTCACGGTTCTGTATGTGATTGATCCGTATCCGTTCACTGGTGTGGGCGCTGATTTTGCCTACGGCCAGGCACAGTACCTCAGTGCCGCAACGGCCGAGGCGAACACGGCGCTGGATGCGGCCAAGATGTCCATGCTCGATGCGGGAGTCCAGGCCAACACGGTGGTGGGCGAGGGTCATGCCGTACAGGAGGGGATTGCGCGTGCGCTGGAGAGCACCGGTGCGGATCTGGTGGTGATGGGTTCGCATGGCCGCCGGGGTATTGAAAAGCTGGTACTGGGCAGTGTCACGCAGCGTGTTCTGGGTTTGGTGCACGTACCGGTACTGGTGGTGCGCGACTGACTTGCGTATTGCAACGACATGAAAAAAGGCGCCACAGGCGCCTTTTTTCATGGAGTGCCCACGGTATCCGTCAGCACGGGGGATTCTCGATAGCGCTGGGGCAGCAATGCCTGCAGGTGATGCAGTTTGGGTGCATCGTAGGTGGCGATGTAGAGGGCGTGGGGATTGTTGGTTGCATAGTCCTGGTGCCCTGATTCGGCGCGGTGGAAGGTGGCGAGTGGCACAACTTCCGTGGCAATGGGGGCGTGAAGTACGGCGGCTGCATCAAGCTGCGCAATGTAGGCCAGTGCCACATCGCGCTGTGCATTGTCTGCATAGAACACGGCAGAGCGGTACTGGGCCCCCACGTCGGGCCCTTGGCGATTGCGCTCCGTGGGGTCGTGCGCTATCGAGAAGAAGATCTGCAGGATGTCGCCCAGCGTGATCTGCCGTGGGTCGTAGGTGATCTGTACCGCCTCCGCGTGGCCGGTGCTTCCGCTGCTGACGGCCGCGTAGTTGGCCTGGCTTGCCTGGCCGCCGGTATAGCCCGCAACGGCATTGAGGACCCCGCGCGTGTGTTGATACACCGCTTGCACTCCCCAGAAGCAACCGCCGGCGAGGACGACGCTGGTCTGCTCCGATCCCTGTGTGGTGGCAGTGGAGGCCGCCGCCGGGGCGGGCAGCAACCGGGCGGGGCGGGCGCGCGCCGCAAACGCGGCGTACAGCAAGGCCAGCACCACCAGGGCAGCCACCAGGGCGATCAGGCGCGGCGTGCGCAGCCCCTCGGGTGGCGTACCGACGGGTGGGTGAGCGGACATGTGGGTCAGACGCGCTCGAAAATCGCAGCGATGCCCTGGCCTCCACCAATGCACATGGTGACCAGAGCGTAGCGACCCTGGATGCGCTGCAGCTCGTACAGCGCCTTCACGGTGATGAGTGCCCCGGTGGCGCCGATGGGATGGCCCAGCGAAATGCCCGAACCGTTGGGGTTGACCTTGGCCGGGTCCAACCCCAGGTCACGCGTGACGGCGCAGGCCTGGGCGGCGAAGGCCTCATTGGCTTCGATCACATCCAGGTCCTGCACGGTAAGGCCCGCCTTCTTCAGCGCCAGTTGTGTGGCGGGCACCGGGCCAATGCCCATGTACTTGGGGTCCACGCCGGCATGGGCATAGGCCACGAGGCGCGCCAGGGGCTTGGCGCCCCGGGCCTGGGCTGCACCGGCTTCCATCAGCACCACAGCTGCGGCTGCGTCATTGATGCCCGAGGCGTTGCCAGCGGTCACCGTGCCGTTTTCCTTGATGAACACGGGCTTGAGCTTGGCCAGATCTTCCATCGTCGCACCAGGGCGGAAATGCTCGTCGGTGGCATAGTGCACATCGCCCTTCTTGCTCTTGAGCACGACGGGAACGATCTGGTCCTTGAACAGGCCGGACTGGGTGGCACGTTCGGCCCGGTTGTGGCTTTCCACGGCCAGGCGGTCCTGGTCTTCGCGGGTGATCCCCCATTTGGCGGCAATGTTCTCGGCCGTGACGCCCATGTGGATGTTGTGGAAAGGATCGTGCAGCGCGCCGATCATCATGTCCACCATCTTGGTATCGCCCATACGGGCGCCCCAGCGCATGTTCAGGCTGGCGAAGGGCACACGGCTCATGTTTTCGGCACCGCCGCCAATAGCGATATCGGTATCGCCCAACTGGATGCTCTGGGCAGCCGAAACAATGGCCTGAAGACCCGAGCCGCACAGACGGTTGACGTTGAAGGCGGGCGTGCCCTCGGCACATCCACCTTGAATGGCGGCCACGCGCGAGAGATACATGTCCTTGGGTTCGGTGTTGACCACATGGCCGAACACCACATGGCCGACATCCTTGCCCTGCACGTGGGCGCGGGCGAGTGATTCGCGCACGACGAGCGCGCCGAGTTCGGTGGGGGGCACCTCTTTCAGGCTTCCGCCAAACGTGCCGATGGCGGTGCGCACGGCGCTGACGACGACGACTTCACGGGTCATGGTGTGATCCTTTCAAGGTAAAAACAGGTTTTCCGCAGCATGGATGAGCGATTGAAGCTATCAAAAATGTAGTGATGGTGGTTCAGGCATCCCGTACATCGGCGACTGCCTGGGCGCCAAAGTCGGGGCGCTCGAGCCAGGCGAGAACCCGCGTAGCCGCATCGTGTGCACTGCTGAGCATGCCGCCGCGCTGGAGCTGGGCAAAGTTCTGCACATCCGGGAAAGCATCCGGGTGGGCCGAGCGCAATTGCAGTTGCATGTCGGTGTCGATCACGCCCGGGGCGAGCGAGCAGACCCGCGCACCGTGCGGCTTGCGTTCTTCGTCCAGTGCCATGCAGCGTGTGAAATGATCCATGCCCGCCTTGGCGGCGCAGTAGGCTGCCTGTGATGCCATCGGGCGGCGGCCCAGGCCCGAGGAAATGTTCAGCACCTTGCGCGGCAGGTTCCAGCCTTCCGTGGCGCCCAGGAAAGACGCGCACAGCAGCATGGGGGCTTCCAATCCCACGCGCAACGCCACCGCCAGGTCACCCGGCACGCTGGCGGAAAGGGGCGCGATGGGTGGCATCACCCCGGCGTTGTTGATGAGGGTCGCGCTCGCAAAGTGCTCGGCCAGAGACCCTTGCAACCAGTCCCGCAACCGTTGGGCGGCCTGCTCGGCGTGGGCGAGGTCTTGTTCCCACTGCAGGAGCGTGGCGCCGGTGTTGGCCGCTTCGCGGGCCAGAAGGGGGTTGGCGGTGCGCGAGATGCACAGCAGTGTGTTACCAGGGTGCAGCAACTGGTGGGCCATGGCCAGTCCCATGCCGCGCGAGGCACCTGTCAGGATGATGAGATGTTGAGGCATGGCAACATCGTACTCGCCTGGGACGGGCCGTGAGTTTCAGAAGGGCAGCGGTGAAGACGCCTCCAGCCATTGGCCTGTGCCGGGATGTTGGAACGCCAGTCGGGCTGCGTGCAGCAATAACCGCGGCGCACGCACATGGGCTGCGGCATCGGCATACAGTGCATCGCCCAGAATGGGATGGCCCACAGCCGCAAGGTGTACCCGCAGCTGGTGTGTGCGCCCCGTCATGGGTTCGAGTTCCACGCGGGTGGTATCGACATCAGGGTGGTGTGCCAGAACCCGCCAGCGCGTCAGGCTGGGCTTGCCCAGTACAGGATCGATGACGCGCAGGGGGCGGCGCTCCCAGTCTGCGGCAATGGGCAGATCGATGGTGTCCCAGAGATGGGGCGGGCGAGGCGCCATGCAGCCTGCCACGATGGCCTGGTAGCGCTTGTGTACCTGGCGCAGTTCGAACGCACGGCCCAGGCGGCGTTGCGCCTCGGGGTTGCGGGCCATGAGCACCAGGCCCGAGGTGGCCTGGTCCAGGCGATGCACGATGAGTGCTCCGGGCCACAGCTGCTGGGCGCGGCGGCTCAGGCAGTCCTGTTTCTCCGGGCCGCGCCCTGGCACGCACAGCAGGCCTGCGGGTTTGTCCAGGATGAGTATCTCGGCATCGGCATGGAGGCAGACTACGCCGCCGTCGGACACCTTGTGCGGAAAACCCTCAGGCATCGCCGTGGACCAGTCGGTCGACGGTGTCACACAGCTCCTGCACGTCGTTGGGTTTGTGGATCAGAGCGCGCGCACCTGCGGCCCGTGCGTTCTGCTCGATCTCTGCGGTGACATGGCCCGAGGCCAGCGCCACGGGGAGGTCCGGCCTGATATCGCGCACTTCGCGCAGCAGGTCCACGCCCGAGTAGCCTGGCATGTTGTAGTCGGTGACCAGCAGGTCGAACTTCTGCGGATCGGCGCGCAAGACTGCGGCGGCCTCGCGGGGATCGGTGAAGCCACTGACCTGATAGCCACGGCGGCGCAGCAGGCGCTGCACCAGAAAAACAAGGGCCTGGTCGTCATCCACGTAGATCACGTGGCGACTGCGTTGCTGCAGGCTGGGTTGCAGCGTGTTTTCGGTGGTGAGAGGGAGGGCAGGCTCGGCGGGCGCGATGGCCAGTGCGGGTGGTGTCGCCGCTGGAAAGTACAGCGTGAAAAGACTGCCTTTGCCTGGAGTACTTTGCACGTCCACCGCCCCGGCATGGTTGCCCATGACGCCATGCACGACGGACAGGCCCAACCCTGTACCCTGGCCGACGGGTTTGGTGGTGAAGAATGGCTCGAAAACCCGTTCCAGCATGGCTGCATCCATGCCGGGGCCGTTGTCGCGCACGCTGATGGCCACGTAGTCGCCGGGCGCCAGCCCGAGCCGCTCGCACAGGCGCAGGTCAGGGCGGGCGGGGGTGGCTGCCACCTGCACCGTGCCTCGGCTTTCGCCCAGGGCGTGGATGGCGTTGGTGCACAGGTTGAGCAAGGCCTGCTCCACCTGTGTGGGGTCGGCCAGGACCGGGGGCATGCCCTGCGGCAAGGCCATATGGAGTTCAACCGTGGGTGGCAACGTGACGCGCAACAGGCGCTCGGTGTCGTGCATGACCTCGGCCAGCGCCACGGCGGTGCGCCGTGGTGGCTCGTTGCGGCTGAAGGTGAGGATCTGGCGGACCAGGTCGCGTGCGCGGCGACCGGCCTTCTCGATTTCGATCAGGCTTTCCAGAGCCGGGGACTGGCTGCCGCAGTCGGCCTTGGCGAGTTCCACGTTGCCGAGGATCGCGCCCAGGATGTTGTTGAAGTCGTGCGCGATGCCCCCGGCCATGGTGCCGATGGCCTGCATCTTGTGTGACTCGCGCAATTGGGCTTCCAGCTCTGTGCGATGGG
Organism: Giesbergeria sp.; assembly: GCA_026647025.1. Lineage (GTDB taxonomy): Bacteria > Pseudomonadota > Gammaproteobacteria > Burkholderiales > Burkholderiaceae_C > Simplicispira. Next base: position 2,512 of record JAPKHH010000034.1, on the reverse strand, counting down.
CCTCGGCTTTCTTGCGACCGGTGAGGTCGCGTGCAAACACCGTAGTGGTTTCGCCATCGGTGTGGCGCTCGAACGATACGCTCACCTCCACCGCCAGCTCGCGGCCGGCAGCTGTGCGCGCCGTCATTTCGCCCAGCAGGGCCTGGGTGGCAAGCTGGGCAAATGCCAGGGCCTGCGCCGCGTCGGGCAGGAAGCGCTCCAGCGGGCTGCCCAGCGCGTCGCTGGTGCCGCACTGGAACAAGGCGGCTGCCGTGGGGTTGAACACGGTGATGCGCCGGTGCTGATCGACACAGATGATGGCGTCCAGCGCAGAGTTGATCACCGCCTCCAGGCGCTTTTCGCTGGCGTGTAGCTGCTCATTGCGCTCTTGCAGGGCCTGGCGTTCGGCGAGCAGTGGGCTTTGGTCGATGACGGCGCACAAAAACTGGTGCAGGGGCCGGGCACCTTCCTGGGCAACTTCAATGCAGGCAATGTGCAGGTCCCCGGTGATGCGTCCTTCGCTGCCGATCAGGAAGTCGACCTCGGTCACCTCACTGTGGCCCTGCTGGCGTGCGGACTGGAAGGCCGCGTGCACCCGGGCGGCGTCGCTGTCACCGACAAAGGGCATCAGTGCCGTCAGTGGGCGGTCCCGCTCGGTCGGCTGGAATGACCGGTGTGCCATGGCGTTGGCTTGCACCACCATGTCGTATTCGTCCAGCACCATGAGGGCCAGCGGCACACTGGAGAAAAGGGCCTCGAAACGTTCCGATGCGCTTTCGGCCGCCGCCTGGCTGTATTGCAGGACCTTGTTCTGGGCTTCCAGCTCTGCCTGGTAGGCGCGCAGCTCGGCGATCAGCGCAGGCAGGGCTTCCTGGGGCTGCAACGCGGTGCTTTCTGTAGAGGCTACCGGCAGCGGCGCCGATGGAGTGTCCCCCGGATCGGCGTCCGGGGACTGGGCATGCAGCAGAAAGGACAGATCGGGAAGGCTCATGGGCAGAGGTGTACCGGCCTTGGTGGAACCGCCATGCGGCCAGGCAGAGCCGGTGCGGGCAAGTGTACGCCCGCGCAGGGCGGGGCGCTAACGGCGCACGGACACCAGTTCGACCTCGAAGTTGAGCGTGGTGTTGGGTGGAATCACGCCGCCTGCACCGCGCTCGCCGTAGGCGATGGCGGGAGGACAGGTCAGCTTCGCCTTGCCGCCCGGCTTCATGCGCTGTACGCCTTCGGTCCAGCAGGGGATCACGCGGTTGAGCGGAAATTCAGTGGGCTCGCCGCGCTTGTAGGAGCTGTCGAACTCCTTGCCGTCGAGGAAGGTGCCGCGGTAGTGCACCTTCACGGTGTCGGTGGCCTTGGGTGATTCCCCAGTGCCATCCTTGACCGATTCATAGACCAGGCCACTGGCCGTGGTGAGGGGTTTGGTCTGCGCCATGGCGGCGGGCGCAATGGCAAGGCTGGCCAGCAGGAGGGTGGAGAGGAGTTGCACAGGGTGTCCTTGGTGGTGCTGATGGGCGTTTACCGCGAATTCGATCGGGCGCCAGTGTACGTGCGAAGCAATACTTTTTCAGACACCGACGGCCGCACCACAAAGGATTCGACGTTAACAAAGGTTAACGCGCCATTGCGGACGGAGCGAAACACTGCGCCTGTTGAACGTCTGTTGTTTTTGGAGATGCCCATGACCCGCTTTACCCGCCAGCTTGCCCCTGCCTGTCCGTCGTTCGTGCCCATGGGTGCCCAACGGGTGTTGGGGGTGCAAGTATGACGACGCCCCCCCTTTCGGAATCGACCGCTGTTTCGGTACCGCCCATGCCCCGGCGTGCGTTTCTGGGGGGTGCCGTCGCTTGGGGTGCCGGGGCACTGGCGGCACCGGCGTGGGCTGGTGAGCCCCTGGCCGCCCGCATGCCTGTGTCGATGAAAACACCGGGCGGCACAGATCTGTCCTACGGACAGCCGTCCGCGCAGGAGGCGAGCGTTGTGCGGCGCGAACACCAAGAGGCAGGGTTTTCTGTCTGGCGCTCGCCCCTGCAGCACCAGCGCGGCATCATCACCGCCAGCGGGCTGCACTTTGCCGTGCACCACAGTGGCATCCCGGAGATCAAGGTCGACAGGCATGCCTTGATGATCCATGGCCTAGTCAAGAAACCGCTCCAGTTTGACCTGGAGCGGTTGCAGCGCTATCCCATGGTCAGTCGCATCCATTTTCTGGAGTGTGCAGGCAACTCCGCAGCCAATGCCCTGTCACCCTTCGCGCTGGACCAGACTTTGGGTGAGATCGCGGGCGAGGTGTCGTGCTCGGAATGGACGGGGGTGCCTTTGTCGTACCTGCTCCATGAGGTGGGTTTGCAGGACACCGCCCGCTGGGTGGTCGCCGAAGGAGCCGATGCGGGCTCGCATACCCGCAGCCTGCCTTTGAAGGCGCTGCTCCAGGATGCCATGGTGGCGCTGTACCAGAACGGGGAGCGCCTGCGGCCTTCCCAAGGCTACCCCATGCGCTTGTTCATGCCGGGGTGGGAGGGCAACGTCAATGTGAAAT
>JAPKHH010000033.1:0-28611 GCA_026647025.1 Giesbergeria sp. | reverse complement strand
GGGCGCCGTGGCCAGGCCTTCGCGCGTGATTTTTGTCACCGCGCTGCCCAAGACGCGCAGTGGCAAGCTGCTGCGCCGCGCTTTGCAGGCCGTGGCCGAACGGCGTGACCCGGGCGATCTGACCACCATGGAAGACCCGGCTGCGCTGCAACAGGTCAAGGATTTGGTCGAAGGCTGATCGGGCGCTGGTAAAAGACTGGCCCCGCATGGGGCTGGTCTACTATCAAAAACAGAGCTTCTGGCGCTTTATGGATGGGCGCTAGAGGCTGTTTTTCTATATAAACCTAGCCCGTATGCGGCCGAGAGGCCAGGGCCGGGGCCTGCCAGTTCTTCACCCACGGAATGAAGTCCGCCACCGGCATGGGGCGGGCAAAGTGGTAGCCCTGGGCCAGGTGGCAGCCCAGCTGCAGCAGCATCTGGCCCTGGTCGGCGGTTTCCACGCCTTCGGCAATGATGCGGTAGCCAAACGAGCGTGCCAGCCCGATGACGCCCTGGACGATGGCCAGGTCGCCAGCGTCGTTCATCATGCCGTGCACAAAGCTCTGGTCGATCTTGAGGATGGACAGCGGCAGGCGGCGCAGATAGGTGAGCGACGAATACCCGGTACCGAAATCGTCCAGTGAGGTACCCAGGCCAATGTTCTGCAGCACCTTCAGGGTGTTGGCCACATGGTCCACGTGGTAGAGCGCTGCGGTTTCGGTGATCTCGATCTCGACCAGCGCCGGGGGCACCTGTGGGTGATCGGCCAGTTTTTGCGCCATCCAATCGGCAAATCCGGGCTGCTGCAGGTGCGGTGCAGAGATGTTGAGGCTGATGGGCAGGTGAAACTGGTGCTCCATCAGCATTTTCACCAGCCTCAGCCCCGCATCCACCACCCAGGCGCCAAACGCCACTTCGATTTCAGTGCCTTCGAGCAGCGGCATGAACGCGGCCGGTGACAAAACCCCTTTGTCGGGGTGCTTCCAGCGTGCCAGCGCTTCTGCGCCCACCACGGTACCCAGATGCATGTCCACCTTGGGTTGCAGGTACAGCACGAACTGCCCCTGGGCCAGCGCGTCGCGCAACTCCAGGATCTGTTCGCGCAACTGGCGTGACTGGCGTTCCTGCGTGGCGTCGAACTCATGGAAACGATTGCGCCCGCCCTGCTTGGCGGCATACATGGCCTGGTCTGCGTGGCGCATCAGGGTGTCGGCGTCGGCATCATCGCTCGGATACAGCGTGTAGCCGATGCTGGCCGTCACCGACACGCGGTGGTTGCCGATCTGGTAGGGCGCGGCAATGCTCTGCATGACCTGGTTCAACCCATGCTTGCATTCGTTGTTGCTCGACAGTCCGGGCATGAGGATGACGAATTCGTCACCCCCCAGGCGTGCCACGCAGTCCTGCGGGCGCAGGGCACGCGTCAGGCGCTGGGCGGCAATCACCAGCAGGCGGTCGCCGGCATCGTGGCCCAAGCGGTCGTTGACCGGCTTGAAGCCATCCAGATCCAGGTAGGCCACGCCCAGCAGCGAGCCTTCGGCATGGGCCAGCGACATGCCCTCGGCCAGCTTGCGGGCCAGCAGCACGCGGTTGGGCAGGCCGGTCAGGGGGTCGAAATGGGCCAGGCGGCGCAGCAGGATTTCCTGTTCGCGCTGGCCCGTCACATCAATGGAGACCCCCAGCATGCGCATGGGTTGACCGCTGTCGTCAAAGCGCACGACCTTGCCCAGGGCGCGCAACCAGCGGTCTTTTTCGTGCGGGCGCCGAATGCAGATGGTGGCGTCGAACGGGGTGCCCGGTTCGGCGGTATGGCGCGTCACTTCGGTGGTGACCTGCAGCACATCCTCGGGCTCCAGGTCGTCCGTCCAGGGCGCGCCTGGAGCGTCCGGCGGCAGCCCGCGCATGGTCCGCCAGCGCTGGTCGCCAGTGATCAGTCCGGTGTGCAGGTTCCAGTCCCACAGCCCCAGATTGGCCGCCGAGAGGGTGAGCGAGAGCAGGGCCTCGCGCTCGCGCACCTGCTCTTCGGCCCTCTTGCGGTCGGTGATGTCGTGCAGCGCGAACAGCCAGACATCCTGGTTGTCAAATTGGGTGCCACGCATGGACTGCAGCAAGGTCAGCTGGCTGCCGCTGCGCGTGGTGGCCAACATTTCGTAGCCCTTGAGCATGTCCGTGGCGTTGGCCGCTTCGACCATGCGCGCGCGGGTTTCGGCGGTGTAGATGCCCAGGTCAATGGTGGAGCGGCCCAGGGCTTCCTCGCGGCTGAAGCCAAACATGGCCTCCCAGGCGGGATTGACCTCGATGAAGGTGGCATTGTCGCGGCGTGTCATGCCCATGGGGTAGGGCGCGAGCTGGAACATGCGCGAGAAGCGTTCTTCCGACTGGTGCAGGCGTTCGGTGGCGCGCTGGTATTCGTCAATGTCCTGCATCACCCCCTGGATGCGCACGACGCGGCCGTTTTCCACCACCGGCTCGCCGCGGGTGCGCACCCATCGCAGGCTGCCATCGGCACGGATGATCTGGATCTCCATGCTCCATTCAGTCTGCTCGGCGATGCATTGGCGAAAGTTGGCCCGCATGGCGTCCTGCCACGGTGGCGCCACATAAGTCTCGATGTAGCGGCGGGGCAGTGCCGACCCCGGCGGCAGGCCATGGATGTCGTAGCAGACGTCCGACCAGTACACCAGGCCCTGGCCGCGCACATCCTCCCAGGCGCCCAGCCGCGCCATGCGCCCAGCCTGGGCCAGGGACGTGTTGACCGCGAGCAGCTCGGTATGGGTGCGCTGTTCCTGCGTGGTGTCGTGGAAGACGAACACCAGGCATTCTTCGCCATTGATCTGCACCCGGCGGGCAAACATCCGCCCGGGGATCGCGACATCGCGGCCGTTGGCCACCATGGGCAGGTCATCGACCTGGCCGTTGTGCTGCAGCGCATCGATCAGCCGGGCGCGTTCTGCTGCGCTGGCCCAGACTTTCAGTTCGGTGGAGGTGCGGCCAATCACCTCTTCGCGCCGCATGCCCAGCAGGCGGCAGAAGGCGGGGTTGACCTCCAGGTACGTGCCGTCGGACAGCCGGGTCAGCCCCGCAGCGTCGGGCAGCACCTGGTAGATGGCCGAGGTAAGGTCTGTCGACGCGTTCAGCGCATTGGCAATTGCCTCTGCGCGGGCTGTCTCGGGTGCGGCCATGCCACCCTGAGGGTTCTCTGCGTTGGAAGGATGGCGTGGCGCAGCCGACATGCCGCGAGTTTAGAGCCGTTCTGAGGCTTTGGCAGGCAACTTGCGTGCGCCGATGAGTCCTGTGGACAACAAAGTACCGGAAATAATCACCACGGCGCAGCCCAGCATCCAGGGTGTGACGGTCTCGTGGAGGAACACCACACCATAGAACACAGCGAACACCGGTGCCATGAAGGTCACTGCCAGCGCCCGGCTGGGCCCGGCATGGGCAATCAGGCGGAAGTAAAGAATGTAGGCAATGCCCGTGCACAACACGGCAATGGCCACAATGGCGGCCCAGGCCTGTACCCCCGGCATGGTGGCCGGCCAGAACCACAGCATGGGAACGCACAGCCCCAGCGCCGCCCCCAGCTGGCTGCCGGTGGCCGTGGCCAGCGGCGGCACACCCATCAGGTACTTGCGGGCGTAGCTGGCCGCAATGGCGTAGCAGGTGGTGGCACCCAGGCAGGCGGCAATGGCCCAGGGCGCTGCGGCCGATTTGATGCCCGCGCCCCCTGGCGCCCGCCAGGCCAGCAGCGCCACCCCCACAAAACCAATGCCTAGGCCCAGCCAGCGCAGGCGGTTGATGCGGTCACCCAGCCAGACCCACGCCACCAGCGCGCCAAACAGCGGCACCGTGGCATTCAGGATGGAGGCCAGCCCGGTGGTGATGTGCAGCACGGCCCAGGAATACAGCGCGAACGGAATGGCCGAGTTCACCAGACCGGCCAGCAACGCCGGTTTCCAGTGCCGCCGCAGCGCCGGCCACTGGCCCTGGTGCAGCAGGATGGGGAACAGAAAGAAGGTGGCCAGCAGCACGCGCAGCCCGGCCGTGGGCAAGGGGCCAAACTCCGATGCCCCCATGCGCATGAACAAAAAAGAAGCGCCCCACAGGGCCGAGAGCAGGGCGAATTCACCGATCCAGGAGGAGACGGGCGCGTGGCTGGACTGTGTCGTCATGCGATAACGCCTTCGCGGCGCAGCAAATCGGTTTTGCGCTCCAATCCACCGGCATAGCCTGTCAGGCTGCCGTCCTGCCCCAACACACGGTGGCAGGGCACCACCACGCTCAAGGGGTTGCGCCCCACGGCGGCGCCCACGGCGCGCACGGCGGTCGGTCGGCCGATGTGCCGGGCCAGTGCCCCGTAGCTGGTGGTCTGCCCCGGTGCAATCGATAGCAGCGCCTGCCACACGGCCTGCTGAAAGGCGGTGCCGCCCTCCATGTCCAGCGGCAGGTCGAACCGCGTGCGGTCGCCACACAGGTATTGCTGCAGTTGTGCGATGGCGGCCTGCAGAATGGGCTGCCCCGGTGCCTGGGGCCAGGCACCGGGACCATCGAGCTGATGGGGCAGGTGGCGCTGGCCGTCAAACCACAGGCCGCACAGCCCGGCGGGCGAGGCGGCCAGCCGGATGGTGCCGAGCGGGGTGGAGGTGCGCGTTTGCACGGTCAAGGGATGGAATTGCATGGCAGGCTTTGAATTAGATACCAAAACAGGCTTTGGCGCAGGAGGGGCAAGCGCCAGCAGCTATTGATTCAATAGTGTTGAAGGCGATGAGGGCGCCATGGGCCCCGTGCCCGCCCAGGCCCGCAGCACGGCATAGCCGCGCCAGGGGCGCCAGGCGGCGGCCCGTTCGGTGGCGGCGCGGGCGGGGTTTTTGTGGCCCTGCACGCCCAGCGCCTTGTGCAGCGCCACATCGCCCGCCGGAAAGGCGTCGGGCCAGCGCAGCGCGCGCAGGGCGATGTACTGTGCCGTCCAGTCGCCAATGCCGGGCAGCTGGCACAGGGCGGTGGTGGTGGCCGCCACGTCGGCACCGGGGTGCAGGGCGATCTGGCCGCTGGCCACCGCCTGCGCCAGCGCTACGATGGCCGCCTGCCGCTGGCGCACGATGCCCAGTTGCCCCAGCGCATCGCCCTCGGTCTGCGCAAGTACGGCGGGCGCCGGGAACAGGCGGTGCAGCGCGGGCCAAGGCGTGGTGATGGGCTCACCAAAGCGCTCTACCAGGCGCTGGCCCAGGGTGCGCGCAGCCGCTACGGTGATTTGCTGGCCCAGCACGGCGCGCACGGCCAGCTCAAAACCGTCAAAAGCACCGGGTACGCGCAGGCCGTCGCCTGTGGGAAAGTCGCCATGCAGCGCAGTGTTGATGGCCGTGGGGTCGGCGTCCAGGTCCAGCAGGGCGCGCACCCGGGCTATTACCTGGGGTAGCACGGGGTGCAGGCTTTCGGACGTGTCCAGCAGCACCAGGTGGCGCTGCGTGTCAAACCGCGCTGCCAGCCAGCCGGTGACGCATTGGGCGCCTGCGGACAGGCGCACGGTGCGGCGCAGGGTCAGGGCATCGTCGGCCGGCGCCCACTCCACGCCCTCGAACTGGCGCTGTGCAAAAAAAGCCAGCAGCGCCGCCGCATCGAAGGGCGGGCGGTAGGCCAGGCGAACGCTGCCCCGATGCGCCGTGCCGGGCGCCGTGCCCGCGCTGCGCAGCCGCGTGGGGTTGAGTCCATAGTGCTGCGCAAAGGCGGCGTTGAAGCGGCGCACGCTGCCAAAGCCGCTGGCCAGTGCCACCTGGGTGACGGGCATGGCCGTGTCGGTCAGCAACTGTTTGGCCGTCAGCAGGCGGCGGGTCTGCAGGTATTGCAGGGGCGAGATGCCCAATGCCGCCTCGAAGATGCGGCGCAGGTGCCGGTCGCTCACGCCCAGGCGCTGCGCCAGCTGGGCTGCGGTGGTGCCTTGGCCATCGCCCCAGGCTTCGCTGGCGTCGAGCAGGCGCACCGCCTGCTGCACCAGGATGGTGGTCGCGTCCTGCACCGACCACGCCAGCGCCTGGGGCGCCACCTCGGGGCGGCAGCGCAGGCAGGGCCGGAAACCGGCACTCTCGGCCTGCGCGGCCAGCGCAAAGAAGCGGCAGTTCTCGCGCCGGGGCGTACGCACGGCGCAGACCGGGCGACAGTAGATGCCGGTGGAGGTGACGCCGGTGAAGAACTGCCCGTCAAAACGTGCGTCGCGGGTGCGCAGGGCCAGGTAGCGCCCCTCGTCTTCGGCGGTGTCTGTGCGGGGTGGGGCGGCGCTGGGCATGTCTGCATGATAGGTGGCGCGTGTGCCGGTGCTGGCCGTTTTCGGACATGTGCCTTCACACGTTCTCAGTCGGGTTGCTGGGGCGGCACCTACAATCGGCGCCGGTTCTGTATACCCGTGAAAGCGACACCCGTGCAACTCTCGCCCGCCATTTTCAAAGCCTATGACATCCGGGGCATCGTGCCCGCCACCCTGGACGACAAAGTCGCCCGGGGCCTGGGCCGCGCCTTTGGCGCTGCCGCGCGGGCCGAAGGCCAGACCACCGTGGCCGTGGGGCGCGACGGGCGCCTGTCGGGCCCGGCGCTGTCCGCCGCCCTCATGCTGGGGCTGGCCGAGGCGGGCATGGAGGTGATCGACATAGGCCTGAGCACCACGCCCATGCTGTACTTTGCGGCCAGCACGCTGTGCAACAGCGGTATCCAGGTCACGGGCAGCCACAACCCCAAGGACTACAACGGTTTCAAGATGGTGCTCAATGGCCGTGCCATCTTTGGCGAGGAAATCCAGCAGCTGCGCCGCACCATGGAAGAAGACCGCTGGCAGATCGAACCGGGCGGCTACATCCGCCAGGCCGACGTGCTGGCGGCCTACCGTGAACGCATCGTCTCGGACATCCGGCTCGCGCGCCCCCTGAAAATCGTGGTGGACAGCGGCAACGGCATCGCCGGGGCCTCGGCGCCCGGCATCTTCCGCGCCATCGGCTGCGAAGTGATCGAGCTGTTCTCCGAGGTGGACGGCAACTTCCCCCACCACCACCCCGACCCGAGCAAACCCGAGAACCTGCGCGACCTGATTGCCGCCCTGCAGGCCAGCGACGCCGAGCTGGGCCTGGCCTTTGACGGCGATGGCGACCGGCTGGGCATCGTCACCCGAGACGGCACCAACATCTTCCCCGACCGGCAGATGATGCTGTTTGCCCAGGACGTGCTCTCGCGCGTGCCCGGCGGCACCATCCTGTTCGACGTGAAATGCACCCAGCGCCTGGCACCCGCCATTGAGGCTGCAGGCGGCAAGCCGCTGATGTACAAGACCGGCCACTCGCTCATCAAGGCCCGGATGAAAGAGCTCGACTCCCCCCTGGGCGGCGAGATGAGCGGCCACATCTTCTTCAAGGAGCGCTGGTTCGGTTTTGACGACGGCACCTACGCCGGCTGCCGCCTGCTGGAGATTGTGAGCCGCCATGATGACCCCGGCGCCGTGCTCAACGGCCTGCCCAGCAGCCACAGCACGCCCGAACTGAACGTGGTCTGCGAAGAGGGCGAACCGCACCGCCTCACTGCAGAACTGCAGGCGCTGGCGCAAGAGACCTTTGCCGCCCCGGCACAGATCAACACCATCGACGGCCTGCGAGTGGACTGGCCCGACGGTTTTGGCCTGATCCGCGCCAGCAACACCACGCCGGTGCTGGTACTGCGCTTTGAGGGCCACACCACCGAGGCGCTGCACCGCATCGAAACCGCCATGCTCGCGCTGCTCGAACGCGTCAAGCCCGGCGCGCAGGTCGGCGCTGCGGCGCACTGACCCGCCCCGGACAAGAAAGCATCCATGCCCCTGTTTGTGCGCTGGCTGTATTCGGCCTTTCTCTGGCTGGCCCAGCCCCTGCTGCTGCGCAAGCTGCGCCGTCGTGCCGTGGCCGAACCCGGCTATGCCAAGGCGATCAGCGAACGCTTTGGTCGCTACCCGCAGCCCATCGACAGCCTCATGCCGCACAGCAGCACCGACGCGCTGGGCCGCTTTGTCTGGATCCATGCCGTCTCGCTGGGTGAAACCCGCGCCGCCGCCATTTTGCTGACTGCGCTGCGCGCCCAGTGGCCCGACATGCGCCTGCTGCTCACCCACGGCACGGCCACGGGCCGCGCCGAAGGTGAGAAACTGCTGCTGCCCGGCGATGTGCAGGTCTGGCAGCCCTGGGATACGCCGGGCGCCGTAGCGCGGTTTCTGCGCAAATTCAAGCCCGTGGTCGGCATCCTGATGGAAACCGAGGTCTGGCCCAACCTGGTGGCCGGGTGCCAAGAGCAGGGTGTGCCGCTGGTGCTGGCCAATGCGCGTTTCAATGAACAGTCGTTGCGCAAGGCGCAACGGCTGGGCTGGCTGGCGCGCCCGGCGTATGGCGCACTGACGGCGGTGTGGGCCCAGACCGAGATGGACGCCGAGCGCCTGCGCGCCATCGGCGCACCCGTGCAAGCCGTGCTGGGCAACCTCAAATTTGATGTGGAACCCGACGCCGCGCAGGTGGAGCAGGGCCGCACGTGGCGCACCACCAGTGCCCGCCCCGTGGTCATGCTGGCCAGCAGCCGCGAGGGCGAAGAGGCGCTGTGGCTTGAAGCATTGATGAAAAACAAGGCTCCAGCGCCTGCTGGTAAAGCGCTGATAGCTATTGAATCAGTAGCGTCCAAGACGGTTTCGGCCCGCGCTGCGGTGCAATGGCTCATCGTCCCGCGCCACCCCCAGCGCTTTGACGAGGTGTACCAACTGCTTTCGCGTGCGGGCCTGCAGGTGTCGCGCCGCAGCCAGTGGGTGGCGGCACCGCCCGACACCGATGTCTGGCTGGGCGACAGCCTGGGCGAAATGGCCCTGTATTACGGCCTGGCCGATGTGGCCCTGCTGGGCGGCAGCTTTGCGCCGCTGGGCGGGCAAAACCTCATCGAAGCCGCCGCCTGCGGCTGCCCCGTGGTGCTGGGGCCGCACACCTTCAATTTTGCCCAGGCCGCTGTAGCCGCCTGCAGCGCAGGGGCTGCCCAGCGCGTGGATGGTATGGCGCAGGGCCTGCGCGTGGCCAGCGAATGGGCCAGCGACCCCCAGCGCCTGGCCCGGGGCTGCACGCAGGCGGCGCAGTTCGCACTCGACCACCGGGGCGCTGCCCAGCGTACAGCGGGTGCGCTGGCCGATGTGCTTGCGGCAAGGCACGCGCGCACTTAGAACTTGTCCGCAAATAAGCGGGGGCGCCCGACGACCGCTTCGGGCGCCAGGCGGCGTTGCAAATCCTCGCAATGCCACTGGGCATTGCTGCGGTGTTGCGCCTTGCCTGCCATCCCGAATCGCCTCGCCAGCCTCAACCCGCCTCTTTACGGACAAGTTCCTGGCGTCACAGGGCTGGCGCCCGAAGTGCTGTGCGGCCTGGCCTGGGGTGAATGTAAAAACACCTGATTCGCGACATGCCTCAGATATGGACATCAGCCTCTGAGCAAATAGCGGCGCTCGGGATTAGCTCCCTCTCCCCTTGTGGGAGAGGGCGGGGGAGAGGGGTGTTGAGGGACGGCGCGCTTGCTCCCCCTCTCCCCAACCCTCTCCCGCAAGGGGAGAGGGAGTCTGAGATATGTACCTAATCAGATAAAAACACCCTTGCGCGCTGATGGGGTCTGCGTTGGCAGCTATGAAGTAGGGAGCACAATGAGGGCTCCGGCAGCATTTGCTTTCCCGTCCTTGCCTGTTTGCTGCCGCCTATACCCCTTCGCACCATGACCCACCTGCGCACCCGCGCTGTCCACGCTGGCCAGCACCCCGACCCCACCACCGGCGCCATCGCCACCCCCATCAGCCAGACCACCGCCTTTGGCTACGGCACGCTCGAGCGCGGCGCCGCTATCTTTGCGGGTGAGGCGCCGGGCTACCGCTACAGCCGCTTCGCCAACCCCACCGTGGCCGCGCTGGAGGCCAAGATGGCCAACCTGGAAGGTGCCGCAGCCGCCGTGGCATTTGCCAGCGGCACAGCGGCATCGTCCTCGGTGCTGCTGGGGCTGTTGAAGCCGGGGGACGAACTGGTGTTCCTGGGCCCGCTGTATGGTGGGACCGAAGGCCTGCTGCGCTCGCTGGGTGAGCGCTGGGGTATCAAAGTGGTGGACGCCACCACGCGTGGTCTGCAAGCCAGCCTGACACCGGCCACCCGCATGGTGTGGGTGGAAACCCTCACCAATCCCACGCTGCGCCTGCACGACCTGGCCCAGGTCGCCGCGCTGGCGCGCGCGCACGGCGCCATCACCGTGGCCGACAACACCTTCTGCACACCCTGCCTGGTGCGCCCGCTGGAGCTGGGCATCGACCTGGTGCTGCACTCCATGACCAAATACCTGGGCGGCCACGGCGACGCCACGGGCGGCCTGGTGGCCGGCTCCGAGGCGCTGGTGGGCGCCGTGCGCAAGACCGGCCTGGGCCATGTGGGCGGCAACCTGGCGCCGCAAGAGGCGTTTTTGTTTCTGCGCGGCATCAAAACCCTGCCGCTGCGCATGGCCGCCCACTGCGAGGGGGCGGCTGCCGTGGCGCACTACCTATCCACGCACCCCGCCGTGCGCGCCGTGCACTACCCCGGCCTGCCAGGCCACCCCCAGCACGCACTGGCGCAGCGCCAGTTGCAGGGCGGGTTTGGCGGCATGGTGAGCTTTGAGCTGGCCCAGGGCGAGCGCGCGGCCGCCGCAGCCGTACTCAACCGCCTGCGCCTGTTCACCCAGGCCGTGTCCCTGGGCGATGTGGACAGCCTGGCCTGCCACCCGGCCAGCACCACGCACAGCTTTGTCTCCGCCGAGGCCCGGGCTGCAGGCGGCGTCACCGAAGGGCTGATCCGGCTGAGCGTGGGGATCGAGCATCCGGACGATCTGGTGGCGGACTTGGGGCAGGCGCTGGCGGATCGCTGAGAGATTTTGCAGTGCGTAGCGCGTAGGCCGATGGCCCCAAATCTCAGATGCCAGAAATGGATTTCATGCAAGGCATGTCCAGCGGTCTCTGCTCAGGCCGGGCCCCTCCCCAATGCCTCACACCTTTTTCTGCACCATCTTGATCACGCTGGAAAAGTCCTCCGCACCGTGCCCGGCGATGCTGTGCGCCGCGTAAATCGCACGCGCCAGGCCGCCCAAGGGGGTGGCGGCCTTTACTGCCATTGCGTTTTCCTGTGCCAGCCCCAGGTCCTTGAGCATCAGGTCGGTTCCAAAGCCGCCCGCATAGCCTTTGCTGGCAGGCGCGTTCTCGTGCACGCCAGGGTAGGGGTTGTACTTCTCCAGGGCCCAGTTGCCGCCCGAGCTGCGGCGCATGATTTCGGAGAGGACTTTGGGGTCCAGGCCGTTGGCGACGCCCAGGGCAATCGCCTCAGAGGTGCCAGCCATCAGGATGCCGAGCAGCATGTTGTTGCAGATCTTGGCGGTCTGGCCTGCGCCTACGCTGCCGGCGTGGAAGATGTTGGCGCCCATTTTTTCGAGCAGGGGGCGGGCGCGTTCCAGCGCCGCCGTGTCGCCGCCGACCATGAAGGTGAGGGTGCCGGCAATGGCGCCGCCGGTGCCGCCGGAGACAGGGGCATCGATGAAGGTGATGCCCGCTGCTTCGGCCGCCTTGGCCACCTTCTGGCTGGTGGCGGCGGCAATCGTGGAGCTGTCGATGACGAGCGCGCCCTTGGCAATGGATGCGAGCAGGCCGGGCTGGCCGTCACGGCCCAGGAACAGGGCTTCGACGTGCTGGCTGGCGGGCAGCATGCTGATGACGACTTCGGCGCCCTGGACGGCGGCGGCAGCATCCTGGGCGATCTTCAGGCCGTCGGCGGCGCATTTGTCGCAGGCGGGCTTGGAGAGGTCGAAGGCGCGGACGTCGTGGCCGGCTTTTTGCAGGTTGAGGGCCATGGGGCCGCCCATGTTGCCGAGGCCGATGAATGCGATTTGCATGGTGTTGTCTCCTGGTGGTGGTGATGGTGAGATTGCTTTTCTTTTGATAGCTGCCAGCGCTTATGGGATAAGCGTTACAGGCTAAAAAGGCTTATATTTTTTGCGCCTGTTCGTGCGGTGCCGTGGTGGGCGCTGCGCGGGCCCTGGCGCGCCGGGGCGAGGCCTTGGCCTGCGGGTTGTAGGCGAGGGCGGCTGTGATCCAGTGACGCCACTGGGCCTTTGTGGTGTAGCCCACGGGCTCGACCCAGAAGTAGCCGGGCATGCCGCCGCGCGGGTCCAGTTCGCGCACGCCGGGGCGCTCGGCGGTGGCCTCCTGCTCGGATGGCGGCAGGCGCACCAGCAGGTCTTCGTCCTTGACGGCCAGGCACAGCTTGCCGTTCACCATGAAGGCGTGGCAGCCGAAGAGCGGGCGCTCGTCCACGGTGGCGTCCGCGCCCAGGTGCTCGGCCAGCGCGTCCCGCACTGCGGCGATGAGGCGCAGGGTCTCAAGGGGCACGGGGCGGGCGGGCATGGTGGTGTATTGAAGGTCAAATAGAGCAAAAACGCATGTTGGTAAAGCGCAAGCAGCTATCAAAAACCTAGCGAATCACGTCCGGTGCATCGCTCTCGAGCATGCGCCGGGCAATGATGACGCGCATGATTTCGTTCGTGCCTTCCAGAATCTGGTGCACGCGCGCGTCGCGCAGCAGGCGCTCGAGCGGGTATTCGCGGATGTAGCCGTAGCCGCCGTGCAGCTGCAGCGCCTCGTTGCAGACGGCAAAGCCCGCATCGGTGGCAAAGCGCTTGGCCATGGCGCAGTAGGTCGATGCATCAGCGGCACCCGCGTCGAGCTTGCTGGCGGCCAGGCGCACCATTTGCCGTGCGGCCACCAGCTCGGTGGTCATGTCGGCCAGCTTGAACTGCAGGGCCTGGAAGCTGGCGAGCGATTTGCCGAACTGTTTGCGCTCCTGCATGTAGGCCTGCGCCTGCGCCAGCGCGCCCTGCGCCGCGCCCACCGAGCAGGTGGCAATGTTGATGCGTCCGCCGTCCAGGCCCTTCATGGCGATCTTGAAGCCTTCGCCTTCGCTGCCCAGCAGGTGGTCGACAGGGATGCGCACGTTGTCAAAGCTGATGGTGCGTGTGGGCTGGCTGTTCCAGCCCATCTTGTGTTCTTTTTTGCCGTAGCTGATGCCGGGGGTGTTGGCGGGCACGGCAAACGCGCTGATGCCGCGTGCGCCCGACTGGGCATCGCCCGTGCGGGCCATGAGCACCAGCACATCGGTGGCGCCCGCGCCCGAGATGAAGGCCTTGGCGCCGTTGATGACGTATTCGTCGCCCACGCGATCGGCCCGTGTCTTGAGCGATGCCGCGTCCGAGCCCGCGCCGGGTTCGGTCAGGCAATAGGACGCGAGCTTTTCGCCGGTGGTCAGCAGCGGCCCCCAGTGGTCGCGCACGGCGGGTGTGGCCCAGGTGCCCAGCATCCAGGTGGCCATGTTGTGGATGGTGATGAAGGCGGTGGTGCTGGGGTCGATGGCCGCCATTTCCTCGAACACCAGCGTGGCATCAAGGCGGGGCAGGGCGAGGCCACCGGCATTCTCCGGGGCGTAGAGCCCGCAAAAACCCAGTTCCCCCGCCTTGGCAATCGCATCTTTGGGGAAGATGGCTTCGGCGTCCCACTGCGCGGCGTGGGGTGCCAACTCGGCCACAGCGAAATCGCGCGCAGTCTGTGCAAAGGCGCGCTGGTCTTCGTTCAGTTCAAAGTCCATCGGCGGGTCTCCTACTTGGATGCTTTTGTTTTGATAGCTGCTTGCGCTTGTTGGACGGGCGTTGTAAGCCGATTTGGCTTGAATCCCCTCGCCCGCGAGGGGAGAGGGTGCAAGGCAGGGGGGCAACAGCCCCGGTCTTACTTCAAGCTGATCGTGGTGTTGACACCATGCGACGCGGTGCTGTCGTCGAACCAGCGCGCCGTCACCGTCTTGGTCTGCGTGTAGAACAGGATGACCTGCTTGCCGTAGGGGCCCAGGTCGCCGAGCTTGGAGGCGCGCGAACCCGAGAACGAGAACAGCGGCACGGGCACGGGCACGGGCACGTTGATGCCGACCTGGCCGACGTCGATCTCTTCCTGGAACTTGCGTGCAGCAGCGCCCGACTGCGTGAACACCGCCGTGCCGTTGCCGTTGGGGTTGGCGTTGATGAACTCGATGGCCTCGTCCAGGTTGGCGGCGCCCACCAGGCTCAGCACGGGGCCGAAGATTTCCTGGTCATAGATGGCCATGCCGGGCTTGACGCCGCTGAAGATGGTCGGGCCGACGAAGTTGCCCTTCTCGTAGCCTGCCACCTGGGGCTTGCGGCCGTCGAGTTCCAGCGTGGCGCCGTCGGCAATGCCGCGCTCGATCAGGCCCTCGATGCGCGAGAGCGCGGCGCACGAGATGACGGGGCCCACATCGGTGCCCTTTTCGGTGCCGCCGCTGATCTTGAGCGTCTGGGCCTTGGCCACCAGGTCGGGAATCCACTTCTGCGCTTCACCCACCAGCACCACCACGGGCAGGGCCATGCAGCGCTGGCCTGCGGCGCCGAACGAGGCACCGGCGATGGCGTTGAGGGTTTGTTCCTTGTTGGCGTCGGGCAGGATGATGGCGTGGTTCTTGGCGCCCATCATGCACTGCGCGCGCTTGCCGTTGAGGGTGGCGCGGTTGTACACATGCGTGCCCACCTTGGTGGAGCCCACGAACGATACGGCCTTGATGTCCGGGTGGTCGCAGATGGCATTGACGGCCATTTCGCCGCCGTGGATCACGTTCAGCACGCCGGGTGGAATACCGGCTTCCAGCGCCAGCTCGCACAGGCGCATGGTGACCATGGGGTCTTGCTCGGAGGGCTTGAGCACGAAGGTGTTGCCCGTGGCAATGGCCATGGGGAACATCCACAGCGGAATCATGGCGGGGAAGTTGAACGGGGTGATGCCTGCGCACACGCCCAGGGGCTGCAGCAGGGTGTAGGTGTCCACGCCATTGGCCACGTTGTTGGCCAGCTCGCCCAGCTGCAGGTTGCCGATGCTTGCGGCGTGTTCCACCACTTCGAGGCCACGGAACACATCGCCTTCGGCGTCGGGCAGGGTCTTGCCCTGTTCGGCGGTCAGCATGGCGGCCAGCTCGGCCATGTTTTCGCGGATGAGCTGCTGGTATTTCAGGAAGATGCGGGCGCGGGCGCCGATGGGGGTCTTCTTCCAGGTCTTGAAGGCGGCCTTGGCCGAGGCCACGGCGGCGTCGATTTCGTTCTGCGTGGCAAAGGGCACACGGGCCAGCACCTGCTGGGTGGCGGGGTTGACCACGTCGCGCCATTCGGTGGTTTGGGATTCGACGAACTGGCCGCCGATCAGCAGCTTGACGGTGGGGGCCAGTGCGGCCACGTTGGTGGGTGCGTTCATGCAGTTGTCTCCTGAAAGGACGGGCCCGATTGCCCGAAACCTCCTGATGGTATATGTGCATAATTGTCAGCACAAGACCTAAAAGCGCGCACGACATCTGCATTTATGCACATGATTTCGCAAGGCGCGTGTAAGTGAAGCACTGCGCAACACCGCCTCACGGGAGACACGATGGACTGGGACAATCTGCGCTTTTTTCTGGAACTGGCCCGCACCGGCACGCTGGCAGGCGCGGCGCGGCGCCTGGGTGTGGAGCACACCACCGTGTCACGCCGCATCCAGGCGCTGGAAAAGCAGATGGGCGCCACCCTGTTCGCCCGCGAGGCGGGGGGCCACCGCCTGGCCGAGGCGGGGCGCCACCTGCTGCCTTCGGTCGAGGCCATGGAAGCGGCGGTGCTGGGCGTGGAGCGCGCCGCCCCCGCGCCGGGCGGCGGCCCCTCGGGCCTGGTGCGTGTGGGCGCCACCGAAGGTTTTGGCACCCTGATCCTGGCGCCGCACCTGGCGTGCCTGACGCAAAAGCACCCGCAGCTGTCGATTGACCTGCTGGCACTGCCGCGCATGCTGCACCTCTCCCGCCGGGAGGCCGACATCATCATCTCGCTCGAGCGCCCGACACGCGGCTCGGTCATCGTGGTCCGGTTGACCGACTATGTGCTGCACCTGTACGGCCAGCGCGACTACCTGGCCCGCTCGTTCCCGATCACCCAGCGCGAAGACCTGTGCCACCACGCCTTCATCAGCTATGTGGACGACCTGTTGTTCACCAAGGAGCTGCAGTTTCTCGATGCCCTGCACCAGCCCGAGCGTTTCGCGTTTCGCAGCACCAGCATCACCGCGCAATACGAAGCCGTGCGCGCCGGTGCCGGCCTGGCCGTGCTGCCGGCCTTTCTGGCCGACCGTGACCCGCTGCTGCAGCGGGTACTGCCCCAGCAGGCGCGTTTTACCCGCACCTTCTGGATGAGCATGCCGGCCGAGTCCAAATACCTGGCGCGCATGCAGGCCGTGTGGGGGTTTCTGAAGGAAACGGTGCAGCGGGAGCAGGTGCTGCTGGTGCCTGGGGTGCCGGAGCAGGCGACCTAAGCTTGCAGCATGCACTGCGCCCAGGGCGGCAGGGGGTTGGCCAGCACCGTTGTGCCCGCCGGGGTGCGCAGGGCCACCAGGCGCGGGCCGCCCTCCGACACCTCCTGTGCGTCGTACAGGTAGGCCACATCGGCCTGGCGCACAGCCTGCGCAAGGTATTCCATGGTGCGCGGATAGCGCGCCAGAATGCGCTCCACCGGCACGGGGTGACCGCCCTCGCGCACGCGCTGGGCCACGCGTGCGGGCAAGCGGGCCGGGTCGTCCAGCGCCACGATGTGCAGCGCAACGGTATAGCCTTGGCGCTGCGCGGCGTCGATCAGGCGGAGCTTGGACGGGTGTGAAAAAACGGTTTCGCTGGCAAACGGCGTGCGTGCGTCCATCAGCGCCGTGCGGCGCGCCTCGGCCCAGGCGCGCGCCGCCTCGGAGCGCTGTTGCGGGTCGGTCATGTGCTGCAGGTGCGCGCGCTCGTGCAGGTCGGCGTTCACAAATTCGAGGGGCGGCCCCAGGATGCCTTCGCGCACCAGGGCGCGGTACAGCGTGGATTTGCCTGCGCCATTGGGGCCTGCCAGCAGGTGAAACCAGAGTGGCGACGGCATGGGTGCGGCGGACTCAGTGGCTGCGAGACTGGTTTTCCTGCACCACTTCGCGCACGCGCTGCGCCAGCGAGCCTTGGGCCTGTGCGGCCAGCAAACGGGCGGTCAGGGCACCCACCGATGCCGGGGCCGTGGCCTGTGTGTGCGCTGCGGCTTCGTACTGCTCGATGGCGGTGCGGGCCTCCTGCACGCTCAGGCCTGTGTGCTCCACGATCTGGCCCAGCGTGGCCCAGTATTCGATCTGGCTGGCGACCGAGCGGCGCATGGGCAGTGCCGCCTGGCGCGCCTGCTCGACAAGGGATTGGGGGAGTTTGACGGATGCAAAGGCAGTAGCGGCCATGATGTTCTCCTGATTGGCGCATTTTGCGCCAATCAGGAGTTCCATGCAAAGGAGCAGCCAGTGCCTTTGGCGCGATCGGCCCGGTGCACTGGCCCAATATGCTATCTTAGTAATAGCTGCAATCGCTTTGTAAATAAGCGCTGAATGGCATTTTGGCTGTCAACTGGTTTTTGCTTCCAGCTGTGCCCGCACCATGTGCGCGGCCCGCACCATGTGCGCGGCCTGCACCATGTGGGCCAGAGCGGCTTCGGTCTCGGGCCAGCCACGGGTTTTGAGGCCGCAGTCGGGGTTGACCCACAGGTGGGCGATGGGCACGACCTGGGCGGCTTTTTGCAGCAGCGCCGTCATCTCACCCACGCCTGGCACGCGCGGCGAGTGGATGTCGTACACGCCGGGGCCGATCTCGTTGGGGTATTTGAAGTCGCCAAACCCCTGCAGCAATTCCATGTCCGAGCGGCTGGTTTCAATGGTGATCACGTCGGCGTCCATGGCGGCGATCTCGGGCAGGATGTCGTTGAACTCGCTGTAGCACATGTGCGTGTGGATTTGCGTGGCGTCCTGCACGCCGCTGGCACTGATGCGAAAAGCCCGCGTGGCCCAGGCCAGGTACGGCTTCCAGCCGCCCTTGCGCAGGGGCAGGCCCTCGCGGAGGGCGGGCTCGTCGATCTGGATGATGGCAATGCCTGCGGCTTCCAGGTCGCACACCTCGTCGCGGATGGCCCAGGCGATCTGCTCGGCGGTCTGGCTGCGTGGCTGGTCGTCGCGCACAAAGCTCCACTGCAGGAGGGTGATGGGGCCGGTCAGCATGCCCTTCAGGGGCTTGTCGGTCAGACTTTGGGCAAACTGCGTCCAGGCCACGGTCATGGGCGCGGGGCGGGCCACGTCGCCGTAAATGATGGGGGGTTTGACACAGCGTGAGCCGTAGCTTTGCACCCAGCCGTGCTGCGTGAAGGCAAAGCCATCGAGCTGCTCGCCAAAGTATTCGACCATGTCGTTGCGCTCGGCTTCGCCGTGCACCAGCACATCAATGCCCAGCGCCTCCTGTTGGCGCACGGCGAGCTGGATTTCGGCCCGCATGCTGTGCTGGTAGTGGGCCGCGTCCAGCGCGCCGCGCTTGAACGCGGCACGGGCGGTGCGGATTTCAGGGGTCTGCGGAAACGAGCCAATGGTGGTGGTGGGCAGCAGCGGCAGCCTGAGCCGTGCGCGCTGGGCCTGCTGGCGCTGCAGGAAAGGGCTGTTGCGCTGGTCGGCGCCTGGTGCGGCTGCTGCCAGCCGGGCCGCCACGGTGGCGCGGTGCACGCGGGGGCTGGCGCGGCGGGCTGCCTGGGCAGCGCGGGCCTCGCGCAGCGCGCCCTCCACCAAGTGCTCTCCCTGGCCGATGGCGGTGGCCAGCAGCGCCAATTCATCGAGTTTTTCCACGGCAAAGGCCAGCCAGGAGCGCAGTTCTGCGTCGAGCTGCTCCTCGGCCTGCAGGCCGAGCGGCACATGCAGCAGCGAGCACGACGGTGCCAGCCACAGTGCGCCCTGGTGCTTGTCGGCCACGGGCCGCAGGCGGGCCAGGGCAGCGTCCAGGTCGGTGCGCCAGATATTGCGGCCATCGACCACGCCCACCGACAGCACCTTGTGCGCGGGCAGCCAGTCTGCCACGCCCACCAGTTCTTGCGGCGCGCGCACAGCATCCACATGCAGCCCGGCCACCGGCAACTGGCAGGCCAGGCGCAGGTTGTCCTGCAGGGGCGAGAAATAGGTGGCCAGCAGCAGTTTGGGCGCACTGCGGGCCAGTTGCCAGTAGGCGGGCTCGAAAGCGTGGCGCCAGGGGTCGGGCAGGTCCAGGCCCAGGATGGGTTCGTCGATCTGCACCCATTCCACACCCTGGGCTTTCAGGCGCGCCAGCACGGACTCGTACACCGGCAGCAACTGGTCGAGCAACGAAAAACGGTCAAAGCCCGCCTCCTTGGACTTGCCCAGCCACAAAAAGCTCAAAGGCCCCAGCAGCACGGCCTTGACCTTGTGGCCCAGCGTCTGCGCCTGCCGCACCTCGTCGAACAGGCGTTCACTGGCCACGCTGAACCGTGTGGCGGCATGGAACTCGGGCACCAGGTAGTGGTAGTTGGTGTCGAACCACTTGGTCATCTCCAGCGCGGGCTGGCCGGAGCCGTGCTGCGGCGCATGGCAACCGGGGCCGCAGTCGGTGTGCGCGTGCTCGGCCGTGGCCGATACGCCCCGCGCCATGGCGAAGTAGCGGTGCAGTTCGGGCGTCTCGGTGCCAAAAGCAAAGCGCGCGGGCTCGCAGCCCAGCAACTGGATGTGGTTGGCCACATGGTCGTACAGCGCAAAGTCGCCCACGGTCACAAAGCCCAGGCCTGCATCGGTCTGGATTTGCCAGTGCTGCTGGCGCAGCTCGGCGGCCGTGGCCTGCAGGTCGGCGGCGGTGCTGTCGCCGCGCCAATGCGATTCGAGCGCGAATTTCAGCGCGCGGCGGGCGCCCATGCGGGGGAAGCCCAGGGTGTGGGTGAGCACGGGGCGGGCGGTCGTGTGCGGGGCTTGCGACATGGCGAATTCCTTCTTTTAGGGGTGCGATGCAATGAAGGCTGCAATGGTCGCGCTGCTTCGTTTATTATTCAAACGAAAGTTTTGTTGATTCAACTTGAATATTTTTAATGTCACAGTCCATTCTGGAGCTACGCCACCTGCGCACCCTGCAGGCGCTGCGCGACAGCGGCAGCCTGGTGCGGGCGGCGCAGTTGCTCAACCTCACGCAGTCGGCGCTGTCGCACCAGGTCAAATTGCTCGAAGACCGCTACGGCGCACCGCTGTTCGAGCGCAAGTCGGTGCCGCCGCAGTTCAGTGCCACAGGCCTGCGCCTGCTGGCACTGGCCGACGCCGTGCTGCCCCAGGTGGAAGACGCCGAGCGCGATGTGGCGCGGCTGCTGACCGGGCAGGGTGGGCAACTGCGCATTGCGGTCGAATGCCACACCTGCTTTGACTGGTTGATGCCCGCCATGGACGCCTTTCGCCACCGCTGGCCCGAGGTGGAGCTGGACATTGTTTCGGGCTTTCACGCCGACCCGGTCGGCCTGCTGCACCAGGATCGGGCCGACGTGGCCATCGTGTCCGAGGTGGACGCCGACGACACGGCCGTGCAGTTTCACCCGCTGTTTGCCTTTGAGATCCAGGCCCTGCTGGCCAATGGCCACGCCCTGGCCGGGCGCAGCCACCTGAGCGCGCAGGACTTCGCCGACCAGACCCTCATCACCTACCCCGTGCCTGATGACATGCTCGACCTGGTGCGCCAGGTGCTGGAGCCCGCCGGGGTGCGCCCGCCGCGCCGCACTACCGAGCTCACGGTGGCCATGCTGCAACTGGTGGCCAGCGGGCGCGGCGTGGCGGCGCTGCCGGTGTGGGCGGTGCAAGGCTATGTGGATCGCGGCTACGTCACCGCGCGCCGTATCGGCCCGCAGGGGCTGACCGGCCGCCTGTACGCCGCGTGCCTGCAGCGCACGGCCGACCGGCCGTGGCTGGCCGATTTTGTGGGGGTGACGCGCGAGAGCAGTTTCTTGAGCCTGAAGGGGGTGGCGCTGCTGTAGCCCTTCAGACCTCGAACAGCTTGGCTGCACAACCGACAGGTTCCTGACGGTTGCTATCAAAAAAAGAGCTGCTGGCGCTTGTGTGCAGGTCGCTGGCAGCTCTTTTTCATGGATATTTCAGCAAGCCAGGAAATCCAACCCTCAATGTGCTCCGCCAGCATCCACCGCTGCGCCTGCTGATGCGGGCCGCTGGGTCAGCCAGATCGTGCCGATCAGGGCAAGGAACAGAAACGCGGAGCCGAGGAAGATATCGTCCACGGCACGGGTGAAGGCCTGCTGGTCGATCAGGCGGTTGACCTGCGCTAGTGCCTGCTCCATGGACAGGCCCGAGGCCGTCAGGCCGCTGAGGGTCTGGGCGAAAACCCCTTGGCCCTGCACCAGCGTTTCCGTCATGTGCGCGTGGTGCAGCGCGGCGCGGCTCTCCCACAGCGTGGTGGAGATCGAAACCCCCATGGCCCCTGCCGTGATGCGGGCAAAGTTGCTCAGGCCGGCCGCCGCCGGAATGCGCTCGGGCCCCAGACCCGAGAGGGTGAGGGTGGTGAGCGGAATGAAGAAGAACGCCATGGCCCCGCCCTGGATCAGGGTGGGGATGAGGATGTGCACGAAGTCGGTCTGCGTGGTGAACTGCGAACGCATCCACAGCACCAGCGCAAACACCACAAAGGCCCCCGTGGCCATGCGGCGCGGGTCCCACTGGCCCACCTTGCGGCCCACCAGCGGCGTCAGCAGGATGGCAAACAGGCCCACCGGTGCCAGCGCCATGCCCGCCGTGGTGGCGGTGTAGCCCATCCACTGCTGCAGCCACAGGGGCAGCAGCACCACGTTGCCAAAGAACAGGGCATAGGCCACCGACAGCGACAGCGCGCCAAAGGTGAAATTGCGGCCCTTGAAAAGCTTGAGGTCCACCACCGGGTGTTCGTCGGTCAGTTCCCACACCACGAACACGGCAAACGCCACCACGGCCACCACGGCCATGGCGATGATCTCGCCCGAGGCAAACCAGTCCAGCTCCTTGCCCTTGTCCAGCATGAGCTGCAGCGCACCCACCCACAGCACCAGCAGCGTCAGCCCCACGGTGTCGATGGGCAGCTTGCGCGTGGGCGTCTCCCGCTTTTGGTAGATGCCCCAGGTAAAGGCCGCGGCCAGCAGGCCCACGGGCACGTTGATGTAGAAAATCCACGGCCACGAGATGTTGTCGGTGATCCAGCCGCCCAGCAGCGGCCCGACCACGGGTGCCACCAGGGTGGTCACGCCCCACAGGGCCAGCGCGGTGCCCGCCAGGGCACGCGGGTAGCTCGACAGCAGCAGGGTTTGCGACAGCGGAATCATGGGCCCGGCCACCAGGCCCTGCAGCACGCGGAAGAACACCAGCATCTCCAGCGACGAGGCAAAGCCGCACAGCCAGGAAGCCAGCACGAACAGCAGCACGCTCATGGTGAACAGGCGCACTGCGCCAAAGCGCTGGGTCAGCCAGCCCGTGAGCGGCACCGAAATGGCATTGGCCACGCCAAAGCTGGTGATGACCCAGGTGCCCTGGCCAGGGCTGACCCCCAGGTCACCGGCAATGGCAGGAATGGACACGTTGGCGATCGACGAGTCGAGCACGTTCATGAAGGTGGCCAGCGACAACGCCACGGTGCCGAACAACAGCGCCGAGCCCTGCAGCGGCGGGTGGGCGGCAGCGGGGGGCGGCGGTGAGGGCGGCGCCGCAGGGGCAGCGCCGGATGCCGGGCTGGCAGCAGAAGAGGGGGCAGTCATGCGGGCCCCGGATCAGCGCACCACGGGCGCTTGTACCGGGGCTGCGGCGTGGGCCGTGGCCCCGCGTGCCGCGCCTGCGCGGGACGTCGCCTGGGCGGCATGCCTGCGCCCCAGGTTGGCGGCAATGATGTGCGCCACAGCCTCGTCTGCGGCCTGCATCTGTGCGTCAAACACGCGGGTGGCGGCCACGGGTTCGGTGCGCTGGGTGTCCGACAGCGATTTGCCGCTCTGGTCGGCGGTGCTGACCTTGACGTCCATCGACAGGCCCACGCGCAGCGGGTGCTCGGCCAGCTCCTTTGGGTCGAGCGCCACGCGCACCGGGACGCGCTGCACCACCTTGATCCAGTTGCCGGTGGCGTTCTGCGCGGGCAGCAGCGCAAATGCCGCGCCCGTGCCGGCGCCCAGGCCGGTGATGCGGCCGTGGTAGGTGACCTTGTCGCCATACACATCGGCCACCAGATCGGCGCTTTGGCCGATGCGCAGGCTTTGCAGCTGGCTTTCCTTGAAATTGGCGTCCACCCACAGCTCGTTCAGTGCCACCAGCGTCATCAAGGGGGCTCCGGCCTGCACGCGCTGGCCCACCTGCACGCCGCGCTTGGCCACATGGCCGTCGAGCGGCGCCACAAGCTGGGTGCGCTGCACGGCCAGGTAGGCCTCGCGCACGCGGGCCGAGGCGCGCTGCACGTTGGGGTGCTGCTCGATCGAGATGCCTTCGGTCTGCGTCTGACTGGCGGCGAGCTGTTCCTGCGCGGCCAGCAAGCCGGACTGGGCGGCGGCCACGCTGCTGCGTGCGGCGGCCAGCTGGGCATTGGCGTGCTGAAACTCTTCCTTGCCGACGGCGCCGCTGGCCATCAGCGGCGCACGGCGGTTCACATCGTCCTGCAGGCGGGCGGCGTCGGCCTGGACGCGGGCCAGATCGGCCTTGCGCAGGCTGACCTGGGCCTGCAGCGTGGCATTGTTGGCATACAGCGTGCGCACTTCGCGCACGGTTTGCGCCAGCTGCGCCTCGGCCTGCTCCAGGGCCACGCGGGCGTCGGCCGGGTCGAGCTTGACGAGCATCTGGCCGGCACGCACGAAGTCGGTGTCGTCGGCGCCAATGGCAACCACGGTGCCGCCCATCTGGGGGGTGATCTGCACCACGTTGCCCGCGACATAGGCGTTGTCCGTGGTCTCGAAATGGCGGGCGGCAAACCAGTGCCAGCCGCCCCAGCCCACGGCGGCAAGGGCCACGGCAGCGGCAATCAGGGTCAGGCCACGGCGGCGGGCGGTGTTGGCTTCGGTGGCGGTCAGGGGTGCGCTCATGGCGGTGCTCTTTCAGGGGATCGTTCGGTGCCGGAAGTAAGGGGTGTGCGGTCAGCGTGCGGCCGTGTGCAGGGTGGCGGTGTCATCCGTCCAGCCACCGCCCAGCGCCTTCATCAGCTGCAATTGCGTGTCGAGTTGGCGGGC
Organism: Giesbergeria sp.; assembly: GCA_026647025.1. GTDB lineage: Bacteria > Pseudomonadota > Gammaproteobacteria > Burkholderiales > Burkholderiaceae_C > Simplicispira. The sequence continues at coordinate 4,500 of JAPKHH010000033.1, read as the reverse complement.
GCGCAGGTCCACGGCCAGGCGGCGCTGGGCCAGCACCTGGCCTTCGGTGCTCAGCACCACCAGGTAGCTGCCCAGCCCGGCGCGGTAGCGCTCCTGGGCGAAGCGGTAGGCTTTCTCGGCGCTGGCAGCGGCTTCGGTCTGCAGGCTTTGCTGGCGGGTGAGCGATTGCACCGAGGCCAGTGCGTCGCCCGCCTCCTTGACGGCATCGAGCACCACGCTGTTGTATTGCGCGATGGCCGCATCCAGCTCGGCCTGGCGGCCACCCAACTGGGCACGCAGGCGCCCGCCGTCAAAGATCGGCAGGCGCAGGGCCGGGGTCACGCCCATCTGGCGTGAACCGGCGTTCAGCAATGTGTCGAGCCCCAGCGAATTGAGGCCAATGAAGGCGCCGATGTGGATGTTGGGATAGAACTCGCTGCGCGCGCTGTGCACGCCCTGGGTGGCCGCCTCCACGCGCCAGCGGGCAGCCACCACGTCGGGGCGGCGGCCCAGCAGGTCGGCTCCCAGCGTGCCGGGTACGGTGCCCGGCTGCAATGCAGCGAGCCGGGGCGTGAGGGCTGTCAGTGCGCCCGGCGCCTGGCCGGTCAGCGCGGCCACCTGGCGGCGGGCCAGGGTGATCTGCTCTTCCAGCGCTTCGATCTGCGTGCGTGCGTCGGGCACGGCGGCCTGGGCCTGGGTCAGTTCGACCTGGCTGTCCAGACCGGCGGCCGCGCGCTCGGAGGTCAGCTGGAGCTGCTCCTCACGCTGCGCCAGGGCCCGCAGGGCCACGTCGCGCTGCGCCACCAGCCGGGCCAGGGCCACATAGCTGCGCCCCACCTGGGCGGCCAGCAGGTTGGCGGCCGCAGCCGCATCGGCCTGGGCGGCCCGGGCCTGGCCCAGGGCGGCCTGCAGCTCGGCTGCATGCTGGCCAAAGAAATCGGGCGCCCACGACAGCGATGCCTGCAGGTTGCCGCTGTTGTAGGTGTTGCCCGCCACGGGCGCAGGCACCAGCCCATGGGCGGTGTAGCGCTGGCGTGTCACGTCCCCTCCCAGGGTGGCCTGCGGCCCGTTGGCGGCTTCGCGCGCCTGGCTCAGTGCCACGGCCTGCTCCAGCCGGGCGCGGCTGACGGCCAGGCTGGGGTTGCCTTGCAGGGCCTGGTCCACGAGGGCATCGAGTTGGGGATCGCCCAGCACCGACCACCACTGCGCAGGTGCGGCCGGGGTGTGGGCGGCAGGCTGCAGGCCGAGCGCGTCGGCGGGGGTCTGGGCCAGCGGAGTGTGGCTGGGGCCGGGGCTGGCGCAGGCCGCCAGCAGCATGGTGGCTGCCAGGGCGGTGGCCTGCAGAGCGTGGCGGGTCGCACTGCGGCGGGGCAAAGAAGTGGGGAAGGGCATGGGAGAGACTTTTGAAAGATCGGTGCGCCGAGGCGCGGTCAGCGCGGCGTATCCAGGGGTTGCACCGTTTGCTGGCGCAGCGCTTCGCCATTGACCAGCATGCGGCGCAGCATGCCCAGCAGGCTTTGCCATTCCGCGTGGCTGAAACCGGTGAGATGGCCATTGAGCACTTCGGACAGCACGGCGGGAACCAGGGCCGCCACTGTGCGGCCTTCTTCGGTCAGGGCCAGTTGCACCACGCGCCGGTCGGTGGTGGAGCGCTCGCGGACCACCAGGCCCTTGGCTTCCAGGCGGTCCAGGGCGCGTGTCATGGAAGCGGGGTCGGTCTCCAGAAGACGCGCCAGGCAGGCCACGGTGGTCTCGCCGCCATGCGACAGCTTGTACAGCGGCAACCATTGCGCATACGTCAAATCGTGGGTGGCAACCCGCGCATCGGCCTGGGTACGGATCGATGACAGCACCTTGCGCATCAGGTAGCCGACGCTGTCCTGGGGCTGGAAATGGTCTGGATCGTAAAAAGGGGCGTCGGACGCTGGCGGAGGAACAGGCATGGCTGTAAATGTAATTGACTAGACAATGATTGCCTAGTCAATTACATGATTGCCATTGCGCCACGAGGGGTTATTGGGGTGGGGAGGCGTGGTGCGGTGCGCCCGTGCCAGCGCCCAAGCTGGCGCAGCGCAGGCTGGTTTATGCCGGCTTGCGGTACACCACGCTGATGCGGGGAACCTGCCGCACGCCGGGCTGCTTGGACAGGAAGCCGTAGAGGAATTCCGTCAGGCTTTTTTCACACAGGGCCAGGATGGCGGGCTCGGACGCCATGGCCTCGCCCTGCTGCCGGGCGCGCCGGGCGGCCTCTTGCGAGAGGCGGATGATGGCAGTCTTTTCGTCGGTGAAAAGCCCGCCCGAGAGGATGCGGTGGCGCAGGGCCGTGACGGCGGGTGCGGTGACCAGGCGGGGCGGGGCAATGTGGATTTCGATGCCGGTATCGGTCGCCTTGAGCTCGTAGCTTTCGGGGCGCAGGTCATAGCCAAAGGCGTATTCCACCGTGTACGAGATCGCCACCACGCCGGTCGACGGCAGGCCGAGCACCGATTTTTCGACAATCTGCGTGGTGCCCTCGTCGCGCACCACGGTGGCCGAGAGCAGCTTCATCTGCTCCGACAGCTTGTCTTTGCCCACCGTCAGGTAGCTGGTGTAGCGGGTGTAGCCCAGCAGTTCGGTGCTTTGGGTGCGTACCTCCTGCTGCAGCGCCGCGACCTGTGCCTGCGTGGCATCGAGCCGTCCTTTCTGCACCCACCAGACCAGACCGGCGGCCACGTTGACGCTCAGGGCCAGTGTGACGAGGGCGGTGATGAGTCGCATGGGCGGTATTGCGGGTGCCGGATGCTTCTCTTATACCAGCAGCACGGTGATGGCGATGATGGCGACACCCAGCACCAGGTTGACGGTCACCCCGGTGCGGATCACCGCCAGTGCCTGGGCGCCTGCGGCCCAGTTCTCCGCAGCGATGGCGCGTTGCAGGCGCTTGAAGGGTGCAAAGCGGAGATGACCAAAAATAGCCATCATTGCCAGCCCCAGTATGGCCATGACGGTCCACGACAAGGGCATGGAAAACGGCCCGCCCAGTTGCACAGCTTCGCGCGCCACGCGGCCTATCATCCACAGCCCGGTGACCAGCGTCAGCACTACGGCGACCTGCACGGCTGTAAAGAAGCGTTGCAGCACATTGCACATCAGCGCGAGGCGCACGGGTGGCTCCAGCGACTGGACCGCTGGGCGCAAAAAGAAATGGGCAAATACCATGCCGCCAATCCACACGACGATGGACAGCAGGTGGATCAGCTTGAGGGAGGCGTAAAACATGGGGTTCCTTTCGCCGATGGCGCTGCGGCACTGCGTACCTCGTTGCCGCCATTGTGCTTGGACTGGTACATGCTGCGGTCGGCATGGTTGAGCAGCTCGGAGGCGCTGCTGCCGTGTTCGGGGTACACGGCCACACCCACACTGGCCTGTATTGGGAGCCGGTGGCCCTGCAGGTCAAAGGGCGCCTCGAACACGGCCAGAATCTTGCGCGCCACCGCCTGTGCATGGTCCGGGGTGCGGCCGCTTTCGAGCAACAGCACAAATTCGTCGCCCCCCAGGCGCGCCACGGTATCGGCGGCGCGCACGCAGGTCTGCAGGCGCTGCGCCACCTGCCGCAGCAGCAGGTCGCCCATGGCGTGGCCCAGGCTGTCGTTCACCTGCTTGAAGTCATCGAGATCGACAAACAGCAGCGACGCCAGAGTGCCTTCGCGTTGTGCTCGGGCCAGTGCCGTGTGCAGACGGTCCAGCAGCAAGGCGCGGTTGGGCAGCTGGGTGAGCGTGTCGTGCTGCGCCATGTGCCTGTTTCTCGCCGGCATTACCGGCAGCATCCTGGCCTTCCATCACGAGCTGGACGAATGGCTCAACCCGGAGTTCTACCACACCACCAGCGAGGGCCCGGTGCTGGCGCCGGGAACGTTGGTGGAACGCGTCGAGCAGGCCAACCCGCGCATGCAGGTCTGGTACATGGAGTTTCCCAGTGAGCCCGGTCACGCCGCTTTGATGGCGCTGGTGCCGCGTAACGATCCGGCGACTGGCAAGCCGTACGGCGAGCGCCCGGTGGTACAGTACATCGATGTGGTGAGCGGCGACCCGGTGGGCACGCGCTACTGGGGCGAATGCTGCTTCTCGCGCAAGAACTTCGTGCCCTTCATCCTCGAGTTTCACTACAACCTGTCGCTGCCGGGCAACTGGGGGCTGTGGTTGATGGGTATCGTCGCTATCGCCTGGGTGATCGATTGCTTCGTCTCGCTGGTGCTGACCTTTCCTCGTGGCCGGCCGTTCTTTTCCAAGTGGTGGGCGTCCTGGAAGATCAAGCGCCAGCGCATGAACCACGACGTACACCGCGCAGGCGGCCTGTGGCTGTGGCTGCTGCTCACGCCGGTGGCGGTCAGCAGCGTGGCGATGAACCTGCCGGAGCAGGTGTTCAAGCCGGTGGTATCGCTGTTCTCGCCCGTTGAGCCGAGCGTCTACGAGGCCCGCGGGCGGATGCCGGCTGAGCAGTTGGGCACCACCGCTTACGACTTCCACCAGGCGTACGACTAC
>JAPKHH010000032.1:0-29016 GCA_026647025.1 Giesbergeria sp. | reverse complement strand
TGGGGACTCTTTCGCCAGTCTCAGCAGGGTGCCACTATCACGGGCCATCGCCACCAGTGCACACCGCCGTTGTTGCCCCGTGCCCTGTGCTTGCGCGGCCTTTTCAATTCGCTCCATCGTTGCATCGTCCATTGCTGCGTTAAAGCCATCGGACGTTTGGTTTACAGTCAGTTCAGCCATTTTCAAAGCTCCGTTTTGAGGATGGTCAGGGGCTGGCGCTGTGTATCCGCACACGCTGGCCCCGCCTGTTTTGCCCTGGGTAAAACGCGCCAGGGCTTCGCGTTTAACTTCCCACCACGCGCAGCGCACCGGGCGCGGCCTTGGCATCAAAGACAATCCCGGCCTGTTCCAGAATCCAGGCTTCGATGCGCTCATGGTGCACGCGCAACAGGTCAAGCGGGCGCACTGTGTAATGCTTCTCAGCGGTCGCGCTGGGCTTGTGGCCCATGATTTGAGCCACCACGCCAGCGGGAATTTCGAGCCACTCCGTTAGGCTTTTGAGGCTGCGGCGCAGGCCATGCAGGGTAAGCCCCTCGATACCGGCCACGGCGCAGGCGCGGGCGTGCGGGGTGTGTGGCTTGCTCATGGGTTGCGGGTTGCCCTTCATGTCGGAGCCACAGAATACCCACGGCCCACGGCGGGGCAGGGTCATAAGCAGGCTGTGAACGTAGGGCGTCAAGGGTATGACGCGCTCACCCTCTACCTTGTCCCGGATGGTCAAGCCCCGCCATTGGGCGTTAAGGTCATCCCAGCGCAGCCCCAGCACCTCGCCCGGCCTTGCACCAGTCATCAGCAACGTTTGCAGGTAGGCGGCCACGGCGGGATTGCCGATATTGCGCACGGCGGTAAACCACGCTGGTAACTGCTCTTTCAGCAGGGCATCTTGCTTCACCCCGGCCTTGCCCAATGCCTCGCGTGCTTTCTTTGTCTTGGCAGGGTTCACGCTGGGCAGTGCTGGCGCATATTCCGGCTGTTCTGTGCACCAGCCTAAAAAGGCTTTCAGGCAGCGCCATGCAAGGCGGGCAGACGTTTGCCGGGTTTGTGCCTCGCGTGCTGCCCATGCCTCGATAACGGGCGCGGTCAGGTCACGCAGCGCCAGCCCCATCAGCGTGTGCAATGGCCCGGCTATGGTCACGCCACGGCCACGGGTGCCACGGTTGGAAAGCTCTCCCCCGGCTTGAACCAACTTAACATGGTCGGCATGGTGCCGGGCCCCCCAATGTGGGCGGCGTGCTTCAAGGTACAAGGCCCACACCTCGCCCACGGTCACGGCTTGGATGGCGGCGGCGGCCTTGTAGGCAGCCTTGGCGGCCTCATTCTGGCGTGCAACCTCGCGGGGGTCGGTGCCACTGTCAACCAGCACTTTTAGGCGCTGCGCCTCGCCCCGTGCCTTTTCAATAGGCCAGTCTGTAGCGGTGCCAATGTTCACGCGGATAGTGCCCCCATGCAGGCGCGACTCAAACACGTAGGTTTTGCGGCCCGTGGGCGTCACGCGCAGCGCCAGGGCGGGGGCTTCGGTGTCCCATAGGAAAGCCTGGGATTTGCCAGCCGGACAGGTGAAGGCGTCAACCCGGCCAGCGGTCAGCCTCACGCGGTTTTGTAGCTTGCTCATGGCACCCCTTTGAATCTGTAGGCAATCTGTAGGCAAACGCATCCGATATGCCCATGTGCAAATCAACAGTGTCTCGCTTGGAAACTAGCGTAACGTGTTGATTTACATAGATTGTATCTACACCCATCAACAGGGGGGAATATATTTTTACTCCGACTTTTAATCCGTTTGTCGTGGGTTCGACCCCCGCACGTCCCACCAGATAAGCCTATTGGCGATGAAAATGCCCGCTACAGAAATGAAGCGGGCATTTTTTTGTCCATGAATAGCCCGCGTTTGCTTGCTCTGAAGCGCCGCATCAGAGCTTTTCCACTTCACCCGCCTTTGGCTGCCATTTCATCAAGCGCTTTTCTATACGTCCGACCAATCCATCCAGGATCAAGGCAAAGGCGGTGAGAACCAGAATGCCTGCCATCACGGTATTGATGTCAAAAGTGCCTTCGGCCTGCAAAATCAGATAGCCCACCCCTTGGCTGGAGCCCAGATACTCTCCGACGACGGCTCCCACGAACGCCAGTCCCACCGAGGTGTGCAGCGAACTGAAAACCCAGCTGGTGGCGCTGGGCAGGTAGACGTAGCGCAGCAGTTGGCGCTGGCTCGCGCCCAGCATGCGTGCATTGGCCAGCACCACGGGGCTGACCTCCTTGATGCCCTGGTAGACATTGAAGAACACGATGAAGAATACCAAGGTGACGCCCAACGCCACCTTGGAGCCCATGCCCAGGCCAAACCACACCGAAAAGATGGGTGCGAGAACAATCCGTGGCATGGAGTTGAAGGCCTTGATGTAGGGTTCGAGCAGGGCCGATGCCGTTGGCGAGAGTGCGAGCCACAGTCCGCCAGCCAGCCCGCTGCACGCGCCGATGGCAAAGGCCATGGCGGTCTCCATGAGGGTGACGGCCAGATGGCGGTAAATATCGGCGTCTACAACAAACCAATCCCAGATACGTCCAAAGATGGCCAAGGGTTGGCCGAAGAAGAATGCGGCCTGGCGGTCGTTGTCGAACATGAAGGGCGGAATCAATCCGGGCCGGGTCATGGCATCCCAAAACAGGAACAACAGCACCAGCAAGCCCAGTTGCCATGCGCGCATCGTTGCCGCACGAGGTTTGATCAATTGCCACATCGTCTCAAGCCGCCTTTTGCAACTGTTGTTGGTAACCCTTGAGCACTTCGGCGCGCAGAACATCCCAGATCCCTGCATGCAGCTCGCGAAAGCGTGGGGTGGATTTGATTTCTGCGACGTCGCGGGGGCGGGGAATATCAATCACGAATTCGCCCATGGGATGGGACGCCGGGCCGGCACTCATGACGACCACGCGGTCACTCATGGCGATGGCCTCGTCCAGATCGTGGGTGATGAACAGCACGGCCTTGCGCTTGGCCTGCCAGAGCTGCAGCACCTCGTTTTCCATCAATTGGCGGGTCTGGATGTCCAGGGCAGAGAACGGCTCGTCCATCAGGATGATGTCGGGGTCCAATACCAGTGTTTGTGCCAGACTGGCGCGCTTGCGCATGCCGCCGCTCATCTGGTGCGGGTAGCGGTCGCCGAAACCTGCAAGGCCCACACGGGCAAGCCAGTCTTGCGCCTGTGCAGTCGCTTCCTTCAGCGGCGTGCCGCGAAACTCCAGCCCAGCCGACACGTTGGCCAACGCTGTGCGCCAGGGCATCAGGCTTTCGGCCTGGAACATGTACCCGGCACGCCGATTGAGGGCGGTCAGGGGTTCGCCAAAGACCGCAACGTCTCCCGCGCTGGGCGTCAGAAGCCCGGCTGCCACATTGAGCAGGGTGCTCTTTCCACACCCCGTGGGGCCGACAACGCTGACGAATTCACCCGCGCCGACGTGCAGATCCACGTTTTCAACGGCGGTATAGCGCTGGCCCGAAGCCTCCTTGCTGACGAAGGTGCAGGCCACGCCGGAGAGCGTGAGAGCGGACGCTTGCGCGCGGACAGTGCCGCCGCGGTGCATGTCAGCCGCGCTTGCGGGCATGGGCTTTCTTGACGAATTCGTTGGTATAGACCGCGTCGAGATCGAGTTTGGCGGCAGCAATTTTCGGGTCCACGCTGGCCAGCGCGCGGAAGGCGGTCTGAGCACCGGCGGGGGGGATCATCCCGTCGGGCGACAGGGCCTTTTGGGCGGCCAGAAAGCCATCGATATAGATGGCGCGGTCGCCCAGCAGATAGTTCTCGGGCACAACCTTGATGACATCGCCCGGGCCTGCCGCCTGGATCCAGCGGTCGGCGCGCACCATGGCGTTGGTCAGCGCCTGCACGGTGGCAGGGTTGGATTGCACGAAGGAAACGGGAGCATAAAGGCAGGCTGCGGGCATGGGACCGCCAAAAACTTTTTCGGCTTCGGACACGATGCGTGTATCGGACACGATCTTGAGATCGCCCGAGCGCTGCAGCAGCGTGATGACAGGGTCGAGATTGCTGATGGCATCGATCTGCCCTGACCGCATGGCAGCCACCGCGCCGCTGCTGGCCCCCACTCCGACAAAGCTGACTTCGCTGGGCTTTACGCCCGCTTTGGCCAGCACGTAGTTGACCATGACGTTGGTCGAGCTGCCGGGTGCCGTGACGCCAATCTTTTTGCCGCGCAAGTCGGCAATGGATTTGTAGTGGGGCATGGTCCTGGGGTTGATGCCCAGCACTACCTGCGGCGCAAGCCCCTGCAGCACAAAGGCGCGCATGGGTTGGCCCTTGAATTGCATGTTCACGGTGTGCTCAAAGGCGCCAGACACCACATCAGCGCTACCTCCCACGACGGCCTGGAGCGCCTTGGAGCCACCGGCGAAATCAACCACCGTGACATCCAGCCCTTCGTCCTTGAAGTACCCCAGTTGTTCGGCAATGGTGAGGGGCAGGTAATAGAACAGGTTCTTGCCGCCAACCGCGATGGTGAGCTTGGGCTTTTCAATGGATTGGGCCAGTGCAAGGCCGGGCAATGTGGCACTGGCAAGCGCGGAGGCCATGAGGTGGCGGCGGTTGAGCATGGATGTGTCTCCTTTGGTTTCATTTGACTTCCCACCATGCGCGTGGCGTGGAGAAGTGGCTGACGAGGCATCGTAGCACCGCTGCCCCCAGGCTGCAGTGCGATACGCCGACACAGGATTGTTCAGGGCATGGACGAAACGTAGGCGACCACCGCCTCGATATCGGCATCTGTCATCAACCGGGTGTTGGGCGTCATGATCGAATCTGAACGGACGTCGCTGCCGCTGCGGTAGCGATGCAGCGTGGTGCGCAGGTAGTCGGCTTGCTGGCCGGCAATGCGGGCAATCTGCTCGTTGCCCCGGCCGGTCTGTCCGTGGCAGCGAAAGCAGGTTTTGTTGAAATACGATTTGCCCTTGTCTGCCAGCGCAGCATCAAGGGTCGGCTTGTGCGCCACTTCCTGGGCGGAATAGAATAGCACCATGCCGATTTTTTCATCGTTGTTCATGGCCCGGATCATGCCTTCCATGAACTCGTTGCGGCGACGCCCATCGGAGAACTGACGGATCTGTTCCAGCAGATAGGCCGGATTCTGGCCTGCCAGATTGGGGATGGACGGTTTGGTGCTGTTGCCACCGTCACCATGGCAGTTGGCGCATACCGCGGCCACCTTGCGGCCAATCTTGAACAGGTTTTCTGCCAGCTGCGTGTCTGTTTGCACTTCGCGAAACCGCACATCCAGATCCACCTTTGCGCTGGACCGGACTGACTGGGCGGCTGCAGGCCAGAGAAGCGAGGCCGCCATCATTGCCGCCGCCAGAAACAAGGGAGTGCGCTTTGCCATGTTTATAACCACAATTTAAAAGTGGTCATTGTAGGGCGCTGCCATGTGCGCCAGAAATGGCATAGGTCAAACCGGCGGCAAAAAATTATATGCATGCATATGGAATGCGGGACCAGAGATCCCTTTCCACAATCGAGAAATGCTCTATGTTTTATAGCTTGCAACGCTTTTCAGACGGGCGTTGAGGGCTGTTTTTGGTCAAAGCCGTCGTTGCCTTGCCATGGTTTCCAGTTGATGCAGTTCTTCCAGGGTGTTGGCATTGGAGAATGCCTCGGGCGTATCGGAAGCCCGGTCGAAAGGCACGCGCACGCAGGCGTGCAATGCAGCCCAGGCGCCCACCTTGCGTCCACCCGAGGCGATGAAATGGGCCAGACTGTCCTTCAGACGGATGTTCAGCAGGCAGAAAACGGGTTGGAGGCGGGCAGCAGGTTGCAGAGGATTGCTGCGGTCGAGCGCCGTGGCCATGGCCATATCGGCTCCGTGGATGCTGGCGGCTTCGGCCAGGCGCTGGGCCAGGTCGGGCGGGAACAGCGGGGTGTCGCAAGGCACCGTCAGCAGCCAGGGCGTGTGGCAATGCTCCATTCCAGCCAGAAAGCCGGCAAGCGGGCCGGAAAAGTCGGTCTGTGCGTCGGGGCACACAGGCGCACCAAAAGTTCGGTAGGTGTCCAGATGGCGGTTGGCATTGACCAGCATGCTGCCCACCTGGGGTTGGAGTCGCCGCAGCGCATGCAGGGCCAGCGGGACGCCGTGGAATGGTTCAAGCCCCTTGTCGATACCCCCCATGCGGGAACCCTGGCCGCCCGCCAGTACCAGGCCGGTGATGTCTTGTGGGTCCATCGTGGGGTGCATGCCGCAGTTGGTTTCCCGCCAGGTTATCCGCCGATGTAGCTCATTTCCACACGCTGCGCGCTGTGGCCTGCATCGGCGGGCAGGCTCGACCGCAGTTCAGAGTACCGGTCGGTGCGGTGTTGCCAGATGGGGGCGATGGCCGAGGCAATGGCTTCGTCGCTGGCGCCGGTGCGCAGCAGGCTGCGCAGGTCGTGGCCCTGGGAGGCAAAAAGGCAGAGATAGAGTTTGCCTTCGGTGGACAGGCGTGCGCGGTTGCAGTCGCCGCAGAAGGCCTTGGTCACGCTGCTGATGACGCCCACCTCGCCCTGGCCAGGGTCGTGCAGGCCCTGCGCGTTGGCATAGCCCCAGCGTTCGGCCGTTTCGCCGGGCGCGCTGGGGGCCAGCGGAACCAGTGGCAGTGCCTCTTGCAACCGTGCAATGACCTGGGCCGATGGCAGCACCTCGTCCATACGCCAGCCGTTGGTGGCGCCAACATCCATGTATTCAATGAAGCGCAGCGTGGTGCCGCTGCCGCGAAAATGCTGCGCCATGGGCAGAATCTCGTGGTCGTTGGTGCCACGCTTGACCACCATGTTGACCTTGATGTGCGAGAGACCGACGGCGTGCGCGGCCTCGATGCCCGCCAGCACCTCGGCCACCGGAAAGTCCACATCGTTCATGCGCCGGAACACGGCGTCGTCCAGGCCATCCAGGCTCACGGTCACGCGCTGCAGGCCAGCGTCCTTGAGGGCGCGCGCCTTGCGCGCCAGCAGGGAGCCATTGGTGGTCAGCGTCAGGTCGGGGGCTTGGCCGTCCACGGTGCGCAATTGCGCCAGTTGGGCTACCAGTTCCTCGACATTGCGGCGCAGCAGGGGCTCGCCACCGGTCAACCGAATTTTGCGTACGCCATGCGCCAGAAAAAGCCGTGCCAGGCGGGTGATTTCTTCAAAGCTGAGCAGTGCGCTGTGCGGCAGAAAGGCGTGCTCCTTGTCGAACACATCCTTGGGCATGCAGTAGTTGCACCGAAAGTTGCAGCGGTCCGTGACGCTGATGCGCAGGTCGCGCAGGGGGCGGCCCAGGGTGTCGGTCAGCAGGCCCGTGGGGGTGGTGGCCTGGGGGGGGACTGCAGGCACGAGCCCTGCAGTGCGGTGATCGACCAGCGGGATGACACGTTCGGACATGGGGCAATTCTGCCCCACTTGCGCACCAGGGGAATGTCGAGCAGCGGTTGCCCTTGCGCCATGTCAAGCCTTGCGCCCTGTGGTCAGACGCAGCGGGCGCCATCCACCTCGATGCAGATGCCGCTGATGAAGGCGGCTTCGTTGCTGGCCAGGTACAGCGCGGCATTGGCGACATCGAGTGCCGTGGAAAAGCGCCCCAGCGGAATGGTGGCGAGAAACTGGGCCCGCCGCGCATCGTCCACCGGGCCGCCGGCAAACTCGGCGGACAGGCCCGTGTCGGGGTTGAACACGGGGTTGATGCAATTGACGCGGATGTTGTCGGGGCCCAGCTCGGCCGCCATCGACTTGCTGGTGGTGATGACGGCACCCTTCGAGCCGTTGTACCAGGTCAGGCCGGGGCGGGGACGCAAACCGGCGGTGGAGGCGATATTGATGAAACACCCCGCGCTGCCGCCCGGGTTGGCGCGCATGGCGGGCACGGCATGGATGGCCGAGAGGTAAATGCTCTTGACGTTGATGGCATAGACCTTGTCGAACTCCTCTTCGCTGACCTCCAGCAGGGGGCGGTTGCGGTGTGTCCATCCAGCGTTGTTCACCACCACATCGAGTCTGCCAAAGTGGCCCAGGGCCGCTTGCACCATGGCCTGGACCTGGTTCGATTGCGTCACGTCCGCCTGGAAGAAATGGGCGATGCCCCCTGCCGCAACGATGCTGTCTGCCACGCGCTGGCCGTGGTTTGAATGGATGTCGTTGACGATCACTTTCCCGCCCTCGGCCGCCAGCCGCCGGGCGATGCCTTCGCCGATGCCACTCCCGGCGCCGGTGACGATGATGGATTGACCCTGGAGGCGCATCTCGGAGATCTCCTGCAATATGGATCGACGCATTGTGCGGCCTGTGCACGCCCTGATGGGCTGCAAGAGCGTCCATCCCTGTTCGTGTATTCCCGGACTTCTGGTCGTGCGGCTTGCCTGCGGGGCGATTGATTGATGATTCGCATGGTTTTCCCAACGAGATATCGTCAAAATAGCGTCCCTCATCACCTGCGCTGCCAATCCATGAAAACCCTCGCTTTTCGACCAGGCCACTTGAACAACCGCCGCGCTACCTTGCAGGGTCTGGCTGCCGTGCTGCTGGCGCCCGTGCTGTCGACCGCGCATGCGCAACTGGCGGTGTCCACCGCCATCAACCGCACGGCGCGTTATCGCGCCCTGTCGCAGCGCATGGCCAAGAACTATTGCCAGATATTTCTCCACACCTTGCCGGACCAGGCCCTGGCCGCGCTGGGGGCCACACGGAAGTTGGTGCGCTCGGGCTTTGAGGATCTGGCCAAGGTGCAGTGGCCGACAGACCTGGCGCGGCATGTGGCCGAAATCCAGAAGCAGTCCGATGTGCTGGAGACCTTGCTGGTCATGCCCCCCACACGCGAATCCGTGGCGGCGGTGGCGGTGCAGGCGGATCGGATGATGGCGGCCTCGCAGGCGGCCACCGAGGCTTTCGAGAAATTTGCGAAAGCCACTACGGCCAAGCTGGTCAATACCGCCGGCCGCCAGCGCGCGCTGTCGCAGCGCCTGGCCAAAAACTATTTCCTGCTGGCCGCCAAGCTGGAGAGCAAAGGCACGCTGGACGAAATGAAGGCCGATGCTGCCGAATTCCGCTTGGCCATGGTCAATCTGGCTGCGGCCCCGATCTCGACCCCCGCGATTCGCAATGAACTGGCGCTGGGCGATTCGCAGTGGCTGTTTTTTGACGCAGCCTTGCAGCGCAAGGCTGACGAGCGCGGCCTGGAGACGGTGGGCACCACCAGCGAGCGCCTGCTGGAAGTGACCGACCGACTGACAGGCCTGTACGACGCGGCGCTCAAGGAAGTGCTGGGCTGAAACACGCCTGGAATCAGGGGCGCCTCAGCCGTGGTGGAATGCCACGGTCTTGAGGGTCGTGAAGCCCTGCAGGGCTTCCAGCCCTTTCTCGCGCCCATGGCCGCTGGATTTGACGCCGCCAAAGGGCAGTTCAACCCCGCCGCCCGCGCCGTAGTTGTTGATGAACACCTGGCCGCTGCGGACGCGCCGTGCCATGCGAAACTGGCGTGCGCCGTCGCGCGTCCACACGCCCGCTACCAGGCCAAAGCGCGTGGCATTGGCCAGTTCGACCGCGTGGTCCTCGTCCTCGAAGGGCATGGCGCACAGCACCGGGCCAAAAATTTCTTCCTGCGCCAGGCGGTGCGCGGCGGGTACGTCGCGCAACAGGGTCGGGGCCTGGTAGAAGCCGGTTTCGGGGGCCTCATCCACGATCTGACCCTGCGCCACCATGGGGATGCCGGCCACCTGGGCGTCGGATAGGAAGTCCCACACGCGCTGCTGCTGGCTGGCGCGTATCAGTGGCCCCACGTCCAGGTCCATGGCGGCGGGCCCCACCCGCAACAGCGCGAATGCCTGGCCCAGGCGTTCCAGCAGGGGTTCGTAGATGCGGGCGTCGATGAGCACGCGAGAACCTGCGCTGCAGGTTTGCCCCGCGTTCTGCACGATGGCGTTGACCAGCACGGGCAGGGCCGCGTCCAGGTCGGCGTCGGCAAACACGATTTGCGGGCTTTTGCCCCCCAGCTCCAGCGTCACGGGGCAGTGCCGTTCGGCGGCGGCCTGCTGGATCAGCGTGCCCACGCCGGGGCTGCCGGTAAAACTGATGTGGTCTATGCCCGGGTGGCGCGCCAGTGCGTCGCCCACCTCGTGCCCGTAGCCAGTGACGATGTTGATCGCACCGGCCGGAAAACCCGCCTCGGCCGCCAGCTGGGCCACGCGCAGCAGGCTCAGGCAGGCGTCCTCGGCGGGTTTGACCACGCACACATTGCCCGCCGCCAGCGCGCCGCCCACGCTGCGGCCAAAAATCTGCATCGGGTAGTTCCAGGGTATGACATGGCCTGTCACGCCGTGTGGCTCGCGCCAGGTCAGCACGCTGTAGCCCGGCGGGCCGGGAATGGTCTCGCCGTGCAGCTTGTCGCAGGCCCCGGCATAGAACTCGAAATAGCGGGCCAGCGCCTGCACATCGGCACGGGCCTGGCGTGTGGGCTTGCCGCAGTCGCGCTGCTCCAGCGCCGCCAGTTCGTCCGCATGCTGCAGCACGGTGGCCGACAGGCGCATCAGCAGCCGCCCACGCTCGGCAGCGGCCAGCTTGTGCCACACGGCATCCAGGCACTGGCGTGCAGCGTGCACCGCATGGTCGATGTCCTGCGCATTGCTGCGCTGCAAGGTGTCGAAGGGCTGTCCATCGGACGGATCGATCACGGCCAGCGTGCGGCCGCTGGTGGATGCGAGGGCAGTGTTGGCGATGAAATTGAGCTGCATGAGCGCATTGTGCGGCAAATGGTTTTGTGTGTGAAATGAAGATAAAAAGTGGCTTTAGGGCCCTGTTTGCAAGCGCTAACAGCTATGAATAATGTAGCAATTAAAGAGAATGCAGCGCGCTCCATCGGCGGTATTAGCCGCCGTAATGGCAGGCCTGTATTGCTGGCGCAAAACCCTGCGCCCGGGTGCGACGAACATTGTTCGCTAGGATTCAAGGGTTTTCACCAATGCCTGCTGGGGCGGCTGTTTGGGCCTGCCGCAGCCGGTTTTTTTCTACTGGAGTGATGTTGATGTCTGTGCGTTCCACCCGTATTCGCTTTTCCCTGCAGTTGACCGCCGCTGCTGCCCTGGCCACCGTCTGTGGTCTGGCGGCTGCGCAGGACGTCAAGGTGGTCAAGCTGGGCCATGCAGGCCCCATCTCGGGCGGCATTGCCCACATTGGCAAGGACACCGAGAACGGCGTGCGCCTGGCCGTGGAAGACCTCAATGCCCAGGGCCTGGTGATTGGCGGCAAGAAGATCAAGTTTGAACTGGTGGCCGAAGACGACGGGGGCGATCCGCGCCAGGCCACCGCCGTGGCGCAAAAGCTGTGCGACCAGAACGTGGCGGGCCTGGTGGGGCACCTGCAGTCGGGTACCTCGATTCCGGCGGCCTCGGTGTATTCCCGCTGCGGCCTGCCCAACATCACGGCGTCGGCCTCCAACCCCGACCTGACCAAGCCTGGCTACAAAACCACCTTCCGCCTGATTGCCAACGACAACGCGCTGGGCGCCGATCTGGCGATGTATGCCGCAGACACCCTCAAGCTCAAGAAAGTGGCCGTGATCGATGACCGCACGGCCTACGGGCAGGGCGTGGCGTCGGTGTTCAAGGCCACGGCGCTGCAAAAGGGCATGGCCGTGGTGGCCGAGGAGTTCACCAACGACAAGGCCACGGACTTCATGGCCATCCTCACCAAGATCAAGAGCACCAAGCCCGACGCCATCTTCTACGGCGGCCTGGATGCGCAGGCCGGCCCCATGCTGCGCCAGATGGTGCAACTGGGTCTGGGAGACGCCAAATTCTTTGGCGGCGACGCTCTGTGCACCGAAAAGCTGCCGGAGCTGGCGGGCAAGTCCCCCATTCTCAAGAACGTGACCTGCGCCACGGGCGGCGCCTCGGTCGCCAAGATGCAGGGCGGCGCCGAATGGAAGAAGCGCTACGACGCCAAGTTCCCGGGCCAGTTCCAGATCTACAGCCCCTACGCCTACGACGCTGCCATGGTGCTGGCGGACGCCATGAAGCGTGCCGACTCGGTGGACCCCAAGGTCTATGCGCCGTTCATCAGCAAGACGCAGTACAAGGGCGTGACCGCCAACATCGCCTTCACCACCAAGGGTGAGCTGACCACGCCCGCCGTGACGCTCTATACCTACAAGGACAATGCCCGCGTGACGTTGAACTGACCTCGGGGCGTTTGGTCAACGGCCGCACCGCAGCAGGGCTGCGTGCGGCCGTTTTGCCGATACAGTGGCAGTTTTGAGAAATCCGAGGCCCGTATGCACCTGCCCGAATTGCGCATGACCCAACGACAATGCACCAGGCAGCAGCCCCCATGCGTGCGGCCCGTACAGGAGGTGTGAGATGCGCATGGCGTTTGGAATCGTCTCTTTGCTGGTGGCGCTGGCCGTGGTCGGCATGGTGATCAAGAAGCAGTTGGCCGCCACGCGCACGGCCATCCCGGCGCTGCAGCCGGCCGCCGGTGCGTCGGAGCCTGTGAACGTGCGCCAGCAAAGCCAGCAGGTGCAGGAGCAGTACCGCAAGGCCCTCGAAGGCGCCCTGCAGCAGGCACGGCCCATGCCCGAGGATGACAAGTAAAAATTGCCTCCAGCGCTTGATGGATAAGCGCTGATAGCTATTAAATCAATAGTATGAGCAGCAGTGAAACCGATGCGCACTGGATGCGCCAGGCCCTGGCGCAGGCCCAGGCAGCCGGGCAGGCGGGCGAGGTGCCTGTGGGCGCGGTGGTGGTGCGCGGTGGCGAAGTCATCGCCACCGGCCGCAACGCCCCGGTGCAGGGACACGACCCCACGGCGCACGCTGAAATCATGGCCCTGCGCGCCGCAGCGCAGCGCCTGGGCAACTACCGGCTTGAGGGCTGCACGCTCTACGTCACGCTGGAACCCTGCGCCATGTGCAGTGGCGCCATGCTGCATGCGCGTGTGCCGCGTGTGGTGTTTGGCGCCGCTGACCCCAAAACGGGCGCCGCAGGCTCGGTGGTGGACCTGTTTGCGTCAAGGCAGCTCAACCACCAGACGCAGGTGCAGGGCGGGGTGCTGGCCGATGAATGCGCAGCGCTGCTGGCAGCGTTCTTTCGGGAGCGGCGCAGCCAGCACCGGGCCGAAGCCCGGGCGGCCCACCCGCTGCGCGACGATGCGCTGCGCACGCCCGATGCGTGCTTTGCCCACCTGCCAGGCTACCCGTGGCCCCCGCACTATGTGAGCGACCTGCCCGCGCTGGCAGGTCTGCGCTTGCACTACCTGGACGAAGGCCCGCAGGACGCGCCCATCACCTGGTTGTGCCTGCATGGCAACCCGGCCTGGAGCTACCTGTACCGGCGCATGCTGCCCGTGTTTACGGCGGCGGGCCACCGCGTGGTGGCGCCCGACCTGATCGGCTTTGGCCGCAGCGACAAACCCAAGAAGACCTCGTTCCACACCTTCGATGGGCACCGCCAGGTGCTGCTGGAACTGGTGGAGCGACTCGACCTGCAACGCGTGGTGCTGGTGGTGCAGGACTGGGGCGGCATTCTGGGCCTGACGCTGCCCATGGCCCTGCCCGGGCGTTTTACCGGGCTGCTGGCCATGAACACTCTGCTGGCCACGGGCGACGTACCGCTGTCGCAGGGCTTTCTGGACTGGCGCCAGATGTGCGCCGACAAGCCGCTGTTTGGTGTGGGGCGCCTGCTGGGGCGCGGCAACCCGCACCTGGGGGTTGATGAATGCGCCGCCTACGATGCGCCGTTTCTCAATGCAGGCCACCGCGCTGCGCTGCGCGCCTTTCCCGCGATGGTGCCCGACCACCCGCAAGCACCAGGTGCCGCGCTGTCGCGGGCTGCGCGTGATTTCTGGCGCACGGACTGGGCGGGGCGTAGCCTGCTGTTTGTCGGTGCGCAGGACCCGGTGCTGGGCACGCCTGTGATGGCGCAGTTGCAGCAAACGGTGCGCGGCTGTCCGCCGCCGGTGGTGCTGCCACAGGCCGGTCACTTTGTGCAGGAGCATGGCGAGGCGATTGCGCGGCAGGCTGTGGAATACTTCCGTCTTTGAGCTTTCACGGAGCGGGTCGCCAGGCGGCCCGGGCGCCTTGTCTTCTGACCACGACACCTGCCACTGCGGCCATGACCATGGCCCCCGGCACATCTACATTTATTCGCCGTCGAGCGCGGTGCGCGACAAGGCGGCCTTTCGCCGGGGCGTCAAGCGCCTGCAGGCGCTGGGCCATGAGGTCGAGATCGACCCCGACGCGCTGGCCACGCACACGCGCTTTGCCGGCGACGACGCCACCCGTCTGGCGGCCATCCACCGCGCAGCCGCCAGCGGCGCCGATGTGGCGCTGATCTCGCGCGGCGGCTACGGCCTGACCCGCATCCTGCCGGGTATTGACTACGCTGCCGTGGCCCGCGCCATTGACGGCGGCATGCGGTTTGTGGGCATCAGCGACTTCACGGCCTTCCAGTGCGCCGTGCTGGCCCGGACCGGGGCCATTACCTGGGCAGGGCCCGCGCTGGGCGCCGATTTTGGTGTGCCGGGCACCCCGGACGACATCATGGAGGCCTGCTTTGACGACCTGCTCGTGGGCCACGGCGAAGGTGCGGGCTGGCGCATGCCCAAGGACCGGCGGGCGGCCATGGCCGATGCTCCGGCATGGGAGCTGGACATTGCCGGGGCGCGCCTGTGGGGCGGCAACCTGGCGGTGCTGACCTCGCTGGTGGGTACTCCCTATCTGCCGCAGGTGCCGGGGGGCATTCTGTTTGTCGAGGATGTGAACGAACACCCCTACCGCATCGAGCGCATGCTGACGCAGCTGCTGCACGCCGGCGTGCTGGCCCAGCAGAAAGCGGTGCTCCTCGGGCAGTTCACCAACTACAAGCTGGCGCCGCACGACAAGGGCTACAAGCTGCAGACCGTGGTGGACTGGCTGCGCAGCCAGATCAGCGCTCCGGTACTCACCCATCTGCCCTACGGCCATGTGGAAACCAAGGTGCTATTGCCCGTGGGCGCGCAGGTCGATCTGTCGGTGAGCGGGCGCGACGCTTTGCTGTACTGGGGGCATTGACGCCGCCCGCTGTGCGCCGGGCTCAGAGTGGCATGGGCTGCGTGGGCTGGTTGGCAGAGCCGCTGAAGGGCGTGATGTGCTGGGCTGCGTACTGGCCCAGTCGCATCATGGTGCGGTGGTTCAGTTCCACCGTGACAGCGGTGCGGGCCAGAGCCGACTGGATGCGCGGCTTGCCCTGGGCGGTCTGGTGCAGCAGCGCTTCATTCAGTGGGTGGTTGTGGCCGTCGATCAGGCTGGCCACCAGGGGCAGGTTGGGCTTGTCGCTGCGGCGCAGCACCACGGCAATGTCGTTGTTGTCCAGCCGCACAAAGGTGCCCGGCGGGCACAGGCCCACGGTGCGCACCAGCATCAGGCCCACCTCGTCGCGTTCCTCGATCTCCTGGCCCACCAGGGCGCGTACCGAATCGGTGGCGCTGCGGCCCGGGCGGGACTTGCGTGGGCTGATCATCGCCGCGTAGCGGTCAATGGTGCCCAGAATGCGCGTGAGCCGGTCCACTGCGTCGAGCTCGAACAAGGGCGTGCTCTCCGACACCCGGGTATGGTGCTGGCCTACCAGGTCCAGCCACAGGTCGTTGGTGATGTGCAGCTGGGCCAGAATGTCCTGCCCCTTGAGCGGGTGGGCATCAATGGCTTCCTTTTGTTGCGCGCTTGGTAATTCACGTTGCCCGGCCAGTTCGTCCTGCAGGGCCGTCATGCCGATGTTCATGGTGAGTGCCGCACGCACCAGGGCGTTGCGCTCGTTCCCCGGCAGGCGGAATTCGCGTGCCATGATGTGGCACAGCGTGCCGCACACCAGCGCGTGCGAGGTGCTGTAGCCCACGGTGGAGGTGGCGGCGAGCTGGAACATCAGGTACAGCGAGGCATCGATGTCGTGCGCCACCAGGTCCTGCAGCCACTGGTCGAACTGGCGGATCTTGCCGTCGAAGTTCTGCGCATGCAGGGGGCGCGAGAGCAACATCGACAAGCCGGACTCCAGATCGCCCCACAGGCCCAGCAAGTCCTCGTACTCTTCGTCGTTCCCGGTGCGGGACAGTTGCGCAGGGAGCATGGCGTTCAGCGGCGTTTTTCCAGAACCATCTGGTCGTTGGTGCGGGTCATCTGGAACTCGCCCAGAAAGCTGTTGCCCAGCAGCACGTAGGGCATCGCCTGGGGCGTGACGATGGCGTCCACGCTCTTGACCTCGACGTCGCCGATGCGCACCGAGTCCAGCCGCATGCGCCAGCCCTGGGCCGTGCCGTTGGCGGTGTTCATCTGCACGCTCTGCCCATTTTTGTAGTCCAGGCCCATGCGGTCCGCGTCGGGGCGGCCAATGGCCACCGTGGTGGCGCCGGTGTCCACCATGAACTGCATCACCTTGCCGTTGATGAGCCCTTGGTTGACAAAATGCCCCCGGCCGTCACTCCTCAGCACCACCTTGCTGCCTGAACCGGTGCGGGCGCCCACGCTCACCGGGGCTTCGCCCAGGCGCACGGTGCTGCGCGCGCCCTGGGTCTCGATCACGGCCTCGTCCCGGCCCACGGAAACCACCTTGACACCCTGGTGGGTTTCCCCCGCGGCCACGCCCCGGGGCGCCGATCCATTGACCACCAGCAGCGCCTTGCCGCCCAGAATGCCCGCCAGCGAAACCGCTTGCGACCACGCGGCGCCCGGGGCCCACAGGGCAAGGGCGAGCAGGCTGGCCGTCAGGTGAGGGCGATGGGCTTGCATGAAGGGCTCCTGGGAGAAAGCGGGTCAGTCGCGGAAATTGTTGAACGACAGCGGCATGTCGGTGATGTCCTTGCGGATCAGCGCCATTGCAGCCTGCAGGTCGTCGCGCTTGGCACCCGTGACGCGCACCTTCTCCTCCTGGATGGCGGCCTGCACCTTGAGCTTGCTGTCCTTGATGAGGCGCTGCAGCTTCTTGGCCAGCTCGCTGTCGATGCCGTTGCGCACCTTGATGACCTGCTTGACCTTGTCGCCGCCGATTTTTTGCGGCTTGCCGATGTCAAGAAAGCGTACATCGACGTTGCGCTTGGTCAGCTTGCCCCGCAGCAGGTCTTCCACCTGGCCGAGCTGGAACTCGGCATCGCCGAACAGGGTGATTTCCTTGTCCTTGAGCTCGATGCCGGCCGAGGTGCCCTTGAAGTCAAAACGGGTGCCGATTTCCTTGGCAGCGTTGTCCACGGCATTTTTCACTTCGACAAAATCGGCTTCACAAACGGTATCAAAAGAAGGCATGGCGGGTTTTTCTCCAATCAGCGCGTCGCGTGGCAAAGGGCCGGGTGCGACAATCCGGGCAATGTTAGTCGAGAAAAACGTGTCCCTCCAGCCTTACAACACCTTTGGCATCGTTGCGCGTGCCGAAACCCTGGTGCGGCTGCGCTCTGCGCAGGATATTGCCGCCCTGCGGGCCGATCCTGCACTGGGCCAGGCGCCGGTGTTTGTGCTGGGTGGCGGCAGCAACATCGTGCTCACCGGGGATGTCAAGCCCGTGGTGCTGAAAGTCGAGATCCTGGGCCGCAGGCTGGTGCAGGAGACGCCTGATGCCTGGATTGTCGAAGCGGGTGCGGGCGAACCCTGGCATGACACCGTGGCCTGGACGCTGGCGCAGGGCTGGCCCGGGCTGGAGAACCTGGCACTCATTCCCGGCACCGTGGGCGCTGCGCCCGTGCAGAACATTGGTGCCTATGGTGTGGAACTGCAGGACCGGTTTGATTCCCTGGATGCGATCGACCTGGCCACGGGCGAGGCTTTCACGCTGGATGCTGCGCAATGCGGCTTTGGCTACCGCGATTCGGTCTTCAAGCACAGGCCGCCCGCTGGGCACGAAGCGGGCGGTGCGCCGCGCGGCATGGGGCTGTCGGGCCGTGCTGTCATCACGCAGGTGCGCTTTCGTCTGCCCAAGGCCTGGAAGCCCGAACTCGGCTATCTGGAACTGGAGCGCCGGGCCCAGGAGGTTGGCGTGGCCGAACCCACCGCAGCGCAGATTTTCGACTGGGTGTGCGAGATCCGGCGCGCCAAGCTGCCCGACCCCGCCGTCATCGGCAATGCCGGCAGTTTCTTCAAGAATCCCACCGTCACCCCCGAGCAGTGCCAGGACATCATTGCCCGTGACCCGAAGATCGTGCACTACCCGTTGCCCGACGGCCGCATCAAGCTGGCGGCCGGCTGGCTGATCGACGCTTGCGGCTGGAAGGGCAAGACCGTGGGAAAGGCTGCGGTGTACGAAAAGCAGGCGCTGGTGCTGGTCAACCGGGGCCATGGCGCCGACAGCGTGACGGGTGGCGAGGTGATGACGTTGGCTAAGGCCATCCAGACCAGCGTCTATGAGCGTTTTGGCATCCGGCTGGAGCCGGAGCCGGTGGTGGTGTAGCTATTGAAATAATAGCACTTGGCGCTTGTCACATAAGCGATAGAGGCATAAAAGACCATGAAAAAACCGCCCGAAGGCGGTTTTTTCATGGGTGCACGGTACGGTGGATTTACTTGTCGTCGTTGCCCAATTGGGGCAACGGAGAGCCCTGGCCCAGCGTCAGCAACCCACTCTTGGCATAAATCCCCAGCTTGCCGCGCGTGTCCACGATGTCGAGGTTGCGCATGGTGAGCTGGCCGATGCGGTCCTGTGGGGAGAAGGGGGCGTCTTCCACTTTTTCCATCGACAGGCGCTCGGGGTGGTAGGTCAGGTTGGGGCTTTCCGTGTTGAGCAGCGAGTAGTCGTTGCCCCGGCGCAGCTCCAGTGTGACGGTGCCGGTCACTGCGCGCGCGATCCAGCGCTGGGCACTCTCGCGCAGCATGATGGCCTGGGGGTCGAACCAGCGGCCCTGGTACAAGAGGCGCCCGAGCTTGAGGCCGTTCATGCGGTACTGCTCGATGGTGTCCTCGTTGTGGATGCCGGTCACCAGGCGCTCATAGGCGATGTGCAGCAGCGCCAGGCCAGGGGCCTCGTAGATGCCGCGGCTCTTGGCCTCGATGATGCGGTTTTCGATCTGGTCGCTCATGCCCAGGCCGTGGCGGCCGCCGATGCGGTTGGCTTCGAGGATGAGCTCCACCGGGTCGCTGAACTCGATGCCGTTGAGGGCCACGGGCTGGCCTTCTTCAAAGCGCACCGAGACTTCTTCCGCCTTGACGGCCACGTCTTCCTTCCAGAAGGCCACGCCCATGATGGGGTTGACGATGCGGATGCCGCTGTTCAAAAACTCCAGGTCCTTGGCCTCGTGCGTGGCACCCAGCATGTTGCTGTCGGTGCTGTAGGCCTTCTCGGCGCTCATCTTGTAGCCAAAGCCGTGCTGCGTCATGAAGGCCGACATTTCGGCGCGGCCGCCCAGCTCGTCGATGAACAGCTGGTCGAGCCAGGGCTTGTAGATCTTGAGCGAGGGGTTGGTCAGCAGGCCGTAGCGGTAGAAGCGCTCGATGTCGTTGCCCTTGAAGGTGCTGCCGTCGCCCCAGATGTTGACGTCGTCTTCCTTCATGGCGGCCACCAGCATGGTGCCGGTCACGGCGCGGCCCAGCGGTGTGGTGTTGAAGTAGGTCAGTCCGCCGGTGCTGATGTGGAACGCGCCGCACTGCAGCGCGGCAATGCCTTCGTGCGCCAGCTGGGTGCGGCAATCGACCAGACGGGCTTTTTCGGCGCCATATTCCATGGCCTTGCGCGGAATGGCGTCGTAGTCGGGCTCGTCGGGCTGGCCCAGGTTGGCAGTGTAGGCGTAGGGCAGGGCACCCTTGTGCTTCATCCAGAGCAGGGCGGCGCTGGTGTCCAGGCCGCCGGAGAACGCGATGCCGACCTTCTGGCCGAGAGGGAGGTGTTGGAGGATGGTGGCCATGTGCAGGGGGTCCGTTGCGGTGTTGATTTAGCCGAAGTGGCAGATGTAGTGGTAGGCCTCGGCCACACGGATGTCGAACTTGGAGTTGCCGGGGACGCTGAAGCGGTCTCCGGCGGACGACTTCATCCAGGTGTCGCTGCCAGCGAGCTTGTATTCGCAGGAGCCCGCCACGCATTCCATGATCTCGGGCGCCCCGGTGCTGAAGGTCAGTGTGGCTGGCAGTACCACGCCCACCGATTTTTTCGTCCCGTCGGGAAAGGTGATGCCGTGGCTGACGCACTTGCCATCAAAGTACACATTGGCCTGGGTGGTGACGGACACTCCGTCGATTTTTTCGGTGGTCATGGAAGGTGGGGGGCTACAGGGACAAACCAGCGATTTTAGGCCACGTGACTGGTTGGCGCCCGTGCTGCAGGCGCAGGCGAAAAAAGAGCCCCGCGCGGGGCTCCTGGTGTGTCAGCGTGTGTAGGGGTTGTAGCGCGGTGGCGGGTAGGGGCGATGGCGACGGTAGCCGTCGTCCTCGTAGCCATACTCGATGATCGTGACGCCCGAATTGCCTTGGGGCACGATATAGGGTGATGTCACCACGCCAGGCTGGGCGTAGCCATCCTGCTCGTAGTACTCAGGCCGGGTGGAATAGCTTTGGCCATAGGGGGCTGCGTTGCCTGCAGGTTGCACTTGCACCGCGATATAGCGGCCCGGATCGGTGGCGGTTTGGGTGGTGTATTGGCGCCCCGCATATTCGTAGACTACGTTGTAGCCCACGGTGCGGTTTTCATAGGTGGTTTCGGTGCCGCAGCGTTGCACCGTTTCATACTCGGGTCGGCCCTGGCCCTCGATATGGTTGCCCAGCACGGCACCGCCGATCACGCCAATGGCAGTGGCGGCGGCGCGGCCATGGCCTTTGCCGATGGCATTGCCCGCAGCGCCGCCGGCAATGGCACCCAGCACGGCGCCGCCCCCCGTATTGCGCTGGCCACTGTAGACAGTCTCGTTGCTGCACACCTGGCGGGGATATGCTACTTGCTGCACGATGGGCGTGGCCGACAGCACGCGCCCGCGCTCCTGCGCAGCGGCCAGGCCTGCGGTGCCGAGGAGGATGGAAAACAAAACCAGTTTTTTCATGGATAAGCCCTTTCAGCTTGTCTGCCCATAACGCGCCAGACTGGTGAAAAGTTTATCGGTGCAGCGCAAAGACGGGCCCCTCGCTCGGTAAACCTGCGTAAGCAAATGTGCACTATCCGACAGAAGGGTGGCTTTTCAGGCATTCCTGCCATGCAGTTTCGTTGAAACCGACGGTGACATGGACTGCGCTGCCGCTGCGCCACTCGACCACGGGGCGCTTGATGATGCTGGGCTGGGCCTGCATCAGCGCGCTGGCGCTGGCCGCGTCGTGAATGCCCGCTTGCGTGGTGGCGTCAAGCCTGCGCCAGGTCGTGCCCTTGCGATTGAGCAGCGTCTCCCAGCCTGCCTGTGTCATCCAGCGTGCCAGCAGGTCGGCGGGGATGCCCTGTTGCTTGAAATCGTGAAAGTGATAGCTGCATCCCCTGGCTGCGAGCCATGCACGGGACTTTTTGACGGTGTCGCAATTGGGGATGCCGTAGAGTGTGATATCCGGGTTGTTCATGGTGTCATCATGCGCCAGGCACACGGTCGGCGACAATCCCTCGCAGCATGCACAAGAAGATTCATACCCTGGAAGGCTGGCTTGCCCATTGTGAGCGCCTGCACCCCCACAACATCGACATGGGCCTGGAGCGGGTCAGCGAAGTCGCGCACCGCATGGGCCTGCGTTTTGAATGTCCGGTCATTACAGTGGCCGGCACCAATGGCAAGGGTTCTACCTGCGCAATGATCGAGGCCGTGGCGCAGGAGGCGGGATATCGCACGGGTGTTTACGCCTCACCCCACCTGGTGCACTTTGAAGAGCGTTGCCGCATTGCAGGCGACGTGGTGGCGGCGGCCGACCTGCTTCCCCACTTCGAGGCGGTAGAGAGCGCGCGCACGCTCAACGGTAACGATGTTTCTCTGACCTATTTCGAGTTCACGACCCTGGTCATCCTGCGGCTGATGAGCCATGCGCTGCTGGACGTTGCGATTCTGGAGGTCGGGCTGGGGGGGCGACTCGATGCCACCAATGTCATCGACGCCGATTGCGCCGTGATCACCAGCATCGATATCGACCATGTCGAATTTCTGGGGCCGGACCGCGAAAGCATCGGGCGAGAAAAGGCAGGCATCATGCGCACCGGCAGGCCTGTGGTGGTGAGCGACCCGATGCCGCCGCAAAGCGTGCTTGACCATGCACGCGAAATTGGCGCTGATCTCTGGCGTTTCGGGCAGGATTTCAACTTTGCAGGCGACAAGCAGCAGTGGAGCTGGGCGGGGCGGGGCCGCCGCTACGCCGGTATGGCCTATCCGGCGCTGCGCGGAGCCAACCAGTTGGTGAACGCCTCGGGTGCGCTGGCGGCGCTGGAGGCACTGCGCGGGCGCATACCCATCACAGCACAGGCGGTGCGCAACGGCCTGTCTTTGGTCGAGTTGCCGGGACGCTTCCAGATCATTCCGGGGCAGCCCGCCCTGGTGCTGGATGTGGCGCACAACCCGCATTCGGTGGCGGCACTGACCGCCAATCTGGATGCCATGGGGTATTTTCCTGTCACCCACGCGGTGTTCGGTGCGATGGCCGACAAGGATCTTGCTGCCATGTTCGCCAGGATCGGGCCGCTGGTGGACCGCTGGTACTTCACAGACTTGCCCATTGCGCGTGCTGAAACAGCGGCCGGTCTGCAGCAGAAGTGGAATGCGCTGCAAATCGTGGCCGGTGTTCGGCAGCAGGTGGCATGCAGCCAGCATGCCAGCCCCGCCGATGCGCTGCAGGCGGCCATGCTGGCAGCTGACCCCGCTGATAGAATCGTCGTCTTTGGTTCCTTCCATACGGTGGGCGGTGTGCTTCTGAATGGCGTGCCCCGTCTGCAGGCCAAGCATCTGGGCACTTAAGTCCGTCACGGTATTTGCAACTCCATGGCATTTTTCAAGTTTCGGTGGCCCGGCCAGAAGGGGCAGGGCGACAAGGCGGCAAAGCCTGCCCGTCCAGCCAAGGCCGAGAGCATCGAAGTGATGCGCAGACGGGCACGCCACAGGCTGATTGGTGCAGCGGTGCTGGTGTTGCTGGGCGTGGTGGGCTTCCCCATTTTGTTTGATACACAGCCGCGCCCGATCCAGGTCGACATTCCCATCGAAATCCCTGATCGCAACAAAGCCGTGCCGCTGGTGGTGCCGGGCAGTGAGCCTTCTGCTGCGGCATCGGCACCAGGTGCAGTGCGCCCCGCAGAGCATTCGGCCCCGGTGGAGGCCGTCACCGAGGCGCCCGCACCCCGTGAGCCGCGTCCTGCATCGGCTGCGGTCGCTGCGTCAACGCCTGTAACGGCCTCCCCGCCCAAGCGCACAGAACCCCGGCCGGAGAGCAAAATACCTGCTGCTCCGCCGACCCGTGCAACCCCGTCGTCCGACGAGGCTGAGCGCGCACGTGCACTGCTGGAAGGACGGTCGGCCAAGACCGCCGTGGCGCCTGCGGCGGCAGACGGAGAGCGTTTCATTGTGCAGATTGGCGCCTTTGCCGAAGCCGACAAGGTGCGTGAAGTGCGCCAGAAGCTCGAGCGCGCCGGAATCAAGACATATACCCAGGTTGTGGATACCAAGGATGGCAAGCGTACCCGGGTACGCGTGGGGCCGTTTGAGGGCCGGGCCGAGGCAGAGAAGGCGGCGGCGCGCATCAAGGGGCTGGGGTTGCCTGTGTCCCTTTTGTCGCTCTGATCCGTGGGTCTGCACATGGCAGCGCTGGACTGGATTTTTGTGGCGTTGCTGCTGGCGTCCATGCTGATGGGAGCCTGGCGCGGACTGGTGTACGAGGTGTTGTCGCTGGCGGGATGGGTGGCGGCCTTTCTGGCGGCACAGTGGCTGGCAGTGGATGCGGCGGCGCTGCTTCCGTTGGATGGCACCCAGGATGCGGTGCGCTATGCCGCTGGTTTTATCCTGGTGTTCATCGTGACCATTTTTGCCTGTGGGTTCCTGGCATGGCTGGGCAAGAAGCTCGTGGATGCCGTGGGCCTGCGTCCGGTGGATCGTACGCTGGGCGCCGTGTTTGGGCTGCTGCGTGGTGTGGTGATTCTCCTGGTGCTGGTGGTCATTGCGGGTCTGATGCAGTTGCACCAGGCGGATTGGTGGCAGGCATCGCGAGGGGCAATCTGGCTGTCGGAGCTGGTTCAGACCTTGAAGCCGGCGTTGCCGCAAGAGTTGGGTCATCGCCTTCCGGTATAGAGGAAGGCCGATGAGGCATGGATGACCGAGGTCGGTTGTCCGGTGTGTGGATGGCAAGCGGGGCGGTTCCCGCCAATGGATGGAAAACGTATATGTGTGGAATTGTTGGCGTCATCAGCGCGTCTCCGGTAAACCAGTTGATTTATGACGCGTTGCTTTTGCTGCAACACCGGGGCCAGGACGCGGCGGGGATCGTCACGCAGCAAGGACGCAAGTTTTTCATGCACAAGGCCAAGGGCATGGTGCGGGATGTGTTTCGCACCCGCAATATGCGGGCGCTGCCCGGTAATGTCGGTCTGGGGCAGGTGCGGTATCCCACGGCGGGCAACGCTTTCAGCGAGGAAGAGGCCCAGCCGTTCTATGTGAATGCCCCCTTCGGCATTGTCATGGTGCACAACGGCAACTTGACCAATGCGCAGGCGCTGCGGGCAGAGCTCTTTTCCACCGATCACCGCCACACCAATACCGACAGCGATTCGGAGGTGCTGCTCAACGTGTTTGCGCACGAGCTGGAGCGGGCGACCCGTGGCCTGCCTCTGGAGTCCGAGGCCGTTTTTGCCGCAGTGCGCGCCGTACACCAGCGCATTCGTGGCTCCTATGCCGTGGTGGCGCTGATCGCGGGCCATGGCCTGGTGGCATTTCGCGATCCGCACGGAATCCGGCCGCTGGCCTTGGGGCGCGGCAAGGATGGCACTGTGATGGTGGGCAGCGAGTCGGTTGCCCTGGAGGGTACGGGCCTTGCGCTGGAGCGCAATGTCGAGCCCGGGGAGGCGCTGTTCGTCACGCTCGATGGCCAGGTGCATGCGCGCCAGTGCGCACAGTCCCCCCAGTTGCATCCCTGCATCTTCGAGTTTGTCTACCTTGCTCGGCCAGATTCGGTGCTGGACGGTATTTCGGTCTATCAGGCGCGGCTGAACCTGGGTGAATCGCTGGCCAAACGCGTGATTTCCACGGTGCCACCCAGTGACATCGATGTGGTGATTCCGATTCCCGAGTCCAGCCGCCCCAGCGCCATGCAGCTCGCACATCGGCTGGGCCTCGCCTACCGCGAAGGCTTCGTCAAGAACCGCTATGTTGGCCGGACCTTCATCATGCCCGGGCAGGGGGTGCGCAAAAAGTCGGTTCGCCAGAAGCTCAACGTGATTGCCAGTGAATTCAAGGGACGCAATGTGTTGCTGGTGGATGATTCCATCGTGCGTGGAACCACCAGCCGCGAGATCGTGCAAATGGCGCGCGACGCAGGCGCCCGCAAGGTCTACCTTGCAAGTGCAGCGCCCCCGGTGCGGTACCCCAATGTCTATGGCATTGACATGCCCACCAGCAGCGAGTTGGTCGCCCATGGCCGCACGGTGGAAGAGATTCGCCAGTTGATTGGGTGCGACGCGCTGATCTACCAGGACGTCGACGGTATGAAGAAGGCCATTGGCTCCCTCAATAACGATATCAGCGGTTTCGACGCATCGTGTTTCGATGGGGTGTACGTGACCGGTGATATCACTGGCGATGATATTGCGCGGCTCAATGAAGGACGGACGGGAGGGGAAGAGGGCGAGGAAGACCATTCGCGCCTGGCTTTGCCCAACGCACAGGAAAACTGAGGTGTGACCTGAACCAACCTGTAGACAAGATGCCTTCCCTGACACCCCCTGAATTGCCTTCGGGTCTGCACCCGGATACGCTGGCAGTGCGCCAGGCCCTGCCCCGCAGTGTCTATGGCGAGCACTCCGAGGCGCTCTATCTGACGAGCAGCTTTGTCCAGCCCGATGCCGCAACGGCAGCCCGCCGCTTTGCCGGTGAGGAAGACGGCTACACCTATACCCGCACATCCAACCCCACGGTGACCAGTTTCGAACAGCGACTGGCGGCACTGGAGGGGACCGAGACAGCCATTGGCACCTCCAGCGGCATGTCGGCGATCCTGTTGATGTGCCTGGGCCTTCTCAAGGCGGGCGACCATGTGGTCTGTTCGCAGTCCATGTTCGGCTCCACCATGAAGCTGATCGGCGGGGAGCTTGCCCGGTTTGGTGTGCAGTCGAGTTTTGTGCCCCAGACCGATGCAGCCGCCTGGCAAGCGGCTGTGCGGCCTGAAACGCGGCTCCTCTTTGCCGAAACCCCCACCAATCCACTGACGGATCTGTGCGATATACAGGCGCTCGCGCGCATTGCGCATGACGCAGGTGTGCTGCTTGCAGTGGATAACTGCTTTGCGTCTCCCGCATTGCAGCGTCCGACAAGCCTGGGGGCTGATCTGGTCATTCACTCCGGAACCAAGTTTCTGGACGGGCAAGGTCGCGTCATGGCGGGGGCGGTGTGTGGCCCGCGTTCTGTCATCGATGACAAACTGGCGCCCCTGATCCGCAGTGCGGGCATGAATTTGTCGCCTTTCAATGCGTGGGTGGTTCTCAAGGGCATGGAAACCTTGTCCATTCGCATGCAGGCACAAAGCGCCGGGGCATTGCAGCTGGCGTCCTGGCTGGAGGCGCACCCCGCCGTGGCCCGTGTGTACTACCCTGGACTGGCATCGCATCCGCAGCACGCGCTGGCCATGCGCCAGCAGTCGGGTCTGGGCGGTGCGGTGCTGTCTTTTGATGTGCGTGCAAGCGATGCGGCTTCCGGACGGCTGCGTGCTTTCCACGTCATTGACAGCACGCAGGTGTGCAGCATCACCGCCAACTTGGGCGATACCAAGACCACCATTACCCACCCGGCCAGCACCTCGCATGGCCGTTTGACGGAAGAGCAGCGCCAGGCAGCCGGTATCGGCCAGGGGCTGATCCGTGTGGCGGTGGGCCTGGAACATATTGACGATTTGAAGAACGACCTCGCAAGGGGTCTGGATACCCTCACATGACAGCGCAAGCAAATCCCTCCGCCGGCCGCATACGCACCCGGTTTGCTCCTTCGCCCACGGGCTTCATTCACCTGGGCAATATCCGATCGGCCCTGTATCCATGGGCGTTTGCGCGCGCCACGGGTGGTGACTTCATCCTGCGCATCGAGGATACCGATGTGGAGCGGTCGACCCAGGCTGCCGTCGATGTGATTCTGGAAGGCATGCACTGGCTGGGCATGGACCCCGACGAAGGGCCGTTCTACCAGATGCAGCGCATGGATCGGTACAAGGAGGTGCTGGCCCAGATGGTTGCTGCGGGGCATGTCTACCCGTGCTACATGAGCGTGGCCGAGCTTGATGCACTGCGTGAAAAGCAGATGGCTGCCAAGGAAAAGCCCCGATACGACGGCACCTGGCGGCCCGATCCTGGCAAGCACCTGCCCCCTGTGCCCGAGGGCGTGCAGCCCGTGCTGCGCTTCAAGAACCCGCAGGGTGGGGTCGTGGCCTGGGAGGACAAGGTCAAAGGCCGCATCGAGATCCGTAACGACGAACTCGACGATCTTGTGATTGCGCGGCCCGATGGCACGCCGACCTACAACTTCTGCGTGGTGGTGGACGACATCGACATGGCCATCACCCATGTGATTCGCGGTGACGACCACGTCAACAATACCCCGCGCCAGATCAATATTTTCCGGGCGCTGGGCAAGGAGCCGCCGGTGTATGCCCACCTGCCCACCGTGCTGAATGAGCAAGGTGAAAAGATGAGCAAGCGCAACGGTGCCAAGCCGGTGACGCAATACCGTGATGAAGGTTATCTGCCCGATGCCATGGTGAACTATCTGGCCCGCCTGGGGTGGAGCCATGGTGACGATGAAATCTTCAGCCGGGCGCAGTTTCTGGAATGGTTCAACCTGGACCATCTCGGACGCAGCGCCGCACAATTTGACGAAGCCAAGCTGCGCTGGGTGAATGCACAGCATCTCAAGGCCATGGACGACGAGGCCTTGGCCGCATTGATCACGGCCCCGCTGGTCCAGCGCGGTGTGACGGAAGACGCGTTGAAGGATGGCCGCTTGCCACGCATTTGTGCCATGTTCAAGGACCGGTGTGATACCACTGTGGCGCTGGTGGATTGGGCCATGGTGTTTTATGGGGATACCGTCGCACCCTCGCAGGAAGACCTCGACAAGCATGTCACTGCGGCCGTTCGCCCGGCTTTGGACGCCCTGGGGGCGGTGTTGCAGACATGTGCCTGGGACAAGGTCGCCATTGCCGCAGCCCTCAAGGAGGTGCTGGCGGCCCACGGTCTGAAAATGCCGCAGCTGGCCATGCCGGTACGCGTGCTCACGGCAGGCACGGCACATACGCCGTCCGTGGATGCCATGCTGGAATTGCTTGGGCGTGAAAAAGTTGCGGTCCGTTTGAAAAACGCCTGAAAAAGCAGTCTATAATTCAAGGCTCAGAGAATGACGGCAACCGGTGGTTGTGGTTGTTCGATGTGGGGGGTATAGCTCAGCTGGGAGAGCGCTTGCATGGCATGCAAGAGGTCATCGGTTCGATCCCGTTTACCTCCACCACAATTTGTTATCGGTTAGTTCCAAGGTTTTGACCCCATCGTCTAGAGGCCTAGGACATCACCCTTTCACGGTGAGTACCGGGGTTCGAATCCCCGTGGGGTCGCCAAGTTGTAGCGCTTGGCTTGTGTTGAGAGATGCAAGCGAAAGCTGCCTGCCAGGAGTGGTAGTTCAGTTGGTTAGAATACCGGCCTGTCACGCCGGGGGTCGCGGGTTCGAGTCCCGTCCACTCCGCCAGTCAAAACCCTTGCAGGTCTTTGATATGCAAGGGTTTTTCTTTGGTGAAAATCAAAGATTCGTGGGGGTATAGCTCAGCTGGGAGAGCGCTTGCATGGCATGCAAGAGGTCATCGGTTCGATCCCGTTTACCTCCACCACAATTTGTTATCGGTTAGTTCCAAGGTTTTGACCCCATCGTCTAGAGGCCTAGGACATC
>JAPKHH010000031.1:0-29141 GCA_026647025.1 Giesbergeria sp. | reverse complement strand
ACCGACCCGAACGACGCGGCCATCGTGCGCACCATTCTGGCGCTGGCGCAAAGCCTGGACCTGGACGTGGTGGCCGAAGGGGTGGAGACGGCGGGGCAGCTGGGCTTTTTGCGGCTGCATGGCTGCGAGCAGTTCCAGGGGTTTTTGTTTGGGCGGCCGGTGCCGGTGGAGGTGTTCGAGCTGGAGCACTGCCGCCATCCGTCGCCGCATTTCGAGTCCGGGTTCTGACCGGGTGTGGGCACAATCCCGGCATGAACAAACAGGTATTGATCGCCGGTGGCGGCATCGGCGGGCTGGCCGCTGCACTGGGTGCGTCGCGCGCCGGTTGGGAGGTGCGCCTGTACGAGCGCGCCGCCGCGTTTTCTGAAGTGGGCGCGGGCGTGCAACTGGGGCCCAACGCCGTTCGCCGTCTGCAGGCCTGGGGGCTGCAGAAACCGCTGCAGGCAGTGGCGGCCTTTCCAGACCAGCTGCAGGTGCGCAGCGCCCGCCACGGGGGCACGCTGGCCACCCTGCCCCTGGGCGCCGAGATGGTTGCGCGCTACGGTGCGGCCTACGCCACCATCCACCGGGCCGACCTGCATGGCCTGCTGCATGGCGCTGTGCGCGATTGCACCACGGTGCAGCTTCACCTGGGGAGCGCCATTGCACAGTATGCCGAGTCGGAAGGTGCCATCCAGGTGCGCCTGGCCGACGGCAAGGAAGTCGAGGGCGATGCCCTGGTAGGCGCCGACGGCCTGTGGAGCCGCACCCGCACGCAACTGCTGGGCGATGGCGCGCCACGCCCCACCGGCCACCTGGCCTACCGCGCCCTGGTGCCGCAGGCCGCCTTGCCGCAGCCGTTGCGCAGCACCCAGGTCACCGCCTGGCTGGGGCCGCGCCTGCACGCGGTGCACTACCCCGTGCGCCGGGGTGAGCTGCTCAACCTGGTGGTGATCGTGCATGGCCCGGCACCGCAAGACCTGGAAGGCTGGGACCATGCCGCCAACGCTGCTGATCTTGAAACCGCGCTGGCCGGCACCTGCACCGCGCTGCAGGATACCGTGCGCAGCGTGGCCGCTGCAGGCCATGGCTGGCGCCTGTGGCCCCTGTGCGACCGCGCCCCCCTGGGCAGTGCCGCGCAGATGGCCCAGGGCCTGGTCGCCTTGCTGGGCGACGCCGCCCACCCCATGCCGCCCTACCTGGCCCAGGGTGCAGGCATGGCCATTGAAGACGCCGCGCAGCTGCAGCGCGCCCTGGCCATGCACGACATGGACGTGCCGCTGCGCCTGCGTCGCTACGCCCTCAACCGCTGGGAGCGCGCAGGGCGCGTGCAGGCGCGCTCGCAGCGCAACGGGCGCATCTTCCACGCCACCGGCCCGGTGCGCTGGGCACGCGACCTGTCCCTGCGCCTGCTGGGCGAGCGCCTGCTGGATGTGCCCTGGCTGTACCGGGGCGACGGCTCGAACGCAAGCACCCTCTGATTGCTATTGAGTTGATAGCTGCTTGCGCTTGATGGATAAGCGCTGGAGGCCATTTTTATATATTTTCCTGGGGCTGTAGCGGGCAGTCCGCCGCCACGCGTTCGGCCAGTGTCTGGCGCAGCGTCTGCAGTGCGGCGATGCGGGTGTCGATCTCCAGCAGCTTCATCGCCAGCACCTGCGCCAGTGCAGGGCCGGGCTCGGGCGCGTCCCAGATGCCGGGCAGGCGGTCGCCGATTTCGGCCAGCGTAAACCCGAGCTGCTGCGCCGTACGGATGTACTGCACCAGCGCCACCGCCTCGGCGGGGTAGTCGCGGTAGCCGTTGCCCAGGCGCCGCGCGCGGATCAGCCCCTGCTGTTCATAGAAGCGCAGCGCCTCGCGGCTCAGGCCGGAAGCGGCGGCCAGTTCTCCGATCAGCATGGAAAAGTCCTTTGTCAAAAATCGCTTGACCCTGAAGCGTACTTCAGGGTGGAAGCTCGCGGCTTCGTTCACTCCGGATTTTTTCTGCCATGGCCTTTCCCGCCTTTTCCACCCCGCACTACCTGCGCATCGTGCGCGCCAGCGCCTGGTACGACCTGCTCGTAACCTGGCCCTTCGCACTGCCATGGACTTTCGCCTGGGTCTACGCCCAGCTCGGCGTGCTTGCACACGGCCTGGGTTTGCCCGGTGCCCTGCATCCACTCGATTCCACGCACCTGCTGCTGGCCAACCTGCTGGGCTCGGTGGTCGTGGTGTGGTCCATTGCGCGTATTGCCGCACCCTCGCTGCTGCTGGGACGGCTTGATGGCGTGGCGCGCTTTCTGTTCGCTGCCTGGCAGATGTATGCCGTGGCGCATGGTGCCAGCGCGGTGGTGCTGGGTTTCACCCTGTTCGAATTGCTGTTTGGCGTGCTGCAGTGGTGGCGCGTGGGGCCGCAGCGCGGGGCGCCCGTCAGTGCGCTGGCGCCGGCAGGCCTCTGAACGCCAGCAACCCCGCTGCCAGCAGGCCCGCAATCGTCAGCATCACCGCCACATACGGGTCCGCACCGCGCTGCGCGGCCACCGAGGCGGCCACGCCGGTTACCCACTGCATCAAGGCCACGCCCATGAACAAGGCCATGGTGAACACCGCCATGGCGCGCCCCGTCATGGCCGCCGGGTAGGCGCTGCGCACGTCGGCGTACTGCAACACCATGTAGCCCGAGAGCATGCCGACGGCAATGGCGCAGCCCACATCCACCCAGGGCAGGCCCAGCAGCGCCAGCGCCAGAAACAGGCCGATCAGCACCAGCGTGCAGCCCACCAGCCAGCGGCGGCGGCGTGCAGGACCGGGGTCGAGCCGGCCAAACAGTGCCGGGGTGAACAGCGACACCAGCGACACCACCAGCGCCACGTTGCCGCTTTGCACCAGCGAATAACCATGCCGCTCGATCAGCAGCGGCCCCAGCCACAGTCCGCGCAGCGACAAAAAGGATGCATAGGTCACTAGCCCCAGCAGCATGATGCCCGCCGTGTGGGGCAACAAGAACAGCGCGCCAAAGCCCCGCACCGCTGCGCCCAGCGACTCGCGCGGTGTGGCTTGCGGTGGTTGCGGCGGTTCGTGCACCTTCCAGAAAATCAGCAGCCAGGCCAGCAGCGCCAGCCCCGCCAGCAGGCCAAAGCCAGTGCGCCACGAGCCCTGCTGCACCACCCAGGCCAGCGGCGTTCCCGTGAACAGCATGCCCAGCCCGCCCAGGCCCATGGCCACCCCCGACACGGCGGCAAACGCGTGCGCAGGAAAATAGCGCGCAATGAACACCGTGCACACCAGAAAGGCCGGTGCGCAGCCCACCCCGATCAGCACCTGGCCCAGCAGCACGGTGCCGTAGCCCGGCGCCAGCGCCGACAGCAGCGAACCCACCACCGTGAGCGGAAACGCGGTGAGCAGCGTGCGCCGCAGGCCATACAGGTCGATCCCTACCCCCATGAACAGCTGCGTGGTGCCGAACGCAAACGCAAAAGCCCCCGCAAACAGCCCCAGCGCCTGGGCTGACAGCCCGAACTCTGCACGCAGCCCCGTGGCAATGATGGCGGTGATGGTGCGAAACGCCTGGCTGAGCGCAAAGCCCGTGATCAGCACCAGCAGCACGCCCCAGGCAGCGCGGGGCGTGGGTGCCGGGGCGGGTTCGGCGGGAAGGGTGGAATGTGTCAAGCGGGGGTGCTCCGGCGCGTTGGTGGTGGACCTGTCGGGTGCGACATCCAGAGGGTACACGCCACCCGCCCGCCGGGGTGTCGCCTGGGGGTATGCCGGTTACTTGCGCGCCAGCCACACCCCGAAGGCCGCCACCACCATGCCCACCAGCTGGTGCGCCACTACCAGCCCCACACCGGCAAAACCCAGCGCCAGGTTGTAGCGCGGCGACAGAAAGGTCAGCGGCTCGGCATCGGGCAGCCCGAACCTGGCGCCGATGAAACCCGTGCTCCACAGCACGACGAACAGCAAGGGGTAGAGCGCGGTGAGCGCGCCGGGCAATACTTGCCGCAACCCCCACTCCAACGGAAATTGACATGTACGGCAAACTGCCGTATTGTCCGACCAGGAGAACATCACCATGCCCACAGCCATTTCTACCGCGCGCCTTGAAGCCAGGATCAGCACCGATCTGCATGCGATGCTCAAGCGCGCCGCCGAGCTTCAGGGGCGCACCATGACGGACTTCGTGATCGCCGCCGTTCAGGATGCGGCACAGCACGCCATCGCACAAGCGGAAGTGATCCGCCTGTCCCTGGCTGATCAGGAGTGCTTTGCGCAAGCGCTTCTGTCGCCACCGAAGCAGTCGCCAGCCTTGAAGCGCGCCTTTGCGCGTCGCAACAAATTGTTGCGTGCTGAATGAGCGGCGCTCCATTCCGCGTTGCACTGCTCGAAGCCGCGCATGACCGTGCGGCGTTTCATAGCGGCTCGGAGCCGCTGGACCGCTACTTCCGGGAGCAAATCACCCAGGACATTCGCCGCCGCGTGGCGGCGTGCTTCGTGGCGCTGGCTGACGACCAGCGCATCGCGGGCTACTACACCTTGGCGACGGCGAGTCTGCTGCTGGCAGATCTTCCGGCCAGCACGGGCAAGAAGCTACCGCGCTACCCGACGGTGCCGACGGTACGCATGGGCCGCTTGGCCGTCGATCAGGCATTCAAGGGGCAAGGGCTTGGTGGCGCTCTACTGGCCGATGCCCTCCACCGAACCGCCCGCTCAGAGATTGCTGCCTATGCTTTGATGGTCGATGCCAAGGATGACGCTGCAGCGGCTTTCTATCGGCATCATGGCTTCATACCTTTGCCCGACTCTCCACTGGCGATGTTCTTGCCTTTGGCAACCGTCTTGTAGTCACGGCTCCCCCACCCGTGTTCATTGAAAACCGGGGTGTTGCATTCCACTGCATTACCCCGGCGCCCGATACACCAGCACCTTGAGCGAGCGTTCCTCCGACACGTCGGCGAACACCGCCGGGTTGGCCACGCGTTCCACAAAGACCAGTTCGGGCGCGAGCGCCTGCATTTGCTCTTGCAGAAAGGCGCAGTCCAGCTCGGGTGCGTTCAGGCACAGCAGGGCGTGGCCGTGCGGGGCCAGCAGGTCGGGCAGGCGGCGCAGCAGGCGGGCGTAGTCCTTGGTGGCGATGAAGCTGCCCTTCTGGTAGCTGGGCGGGTCGACGATGACCAGGTCATACGGCCCGCTGCGCGTGATCTTGCCCCAGGTGCTGAAGATGTCGTGTGCCAGAAAACTCGCGCCCGCCGCCAGGCCGTTGAGCTGGTGGTTCTGCTGCCCGGTGGCGATGGCTCCGCGCGCCATGTCCACGTTCACCACCTGCCGGGCGCCTGCCTGCAGCGCCACCACCGAGAAGGCGCAGGTGTAGGCAAAGAGGTTGAGCACCTTCACCCCGCGCCGCTCGCCTTGCCGGGCGGCCACATGCGTGTGCACCCAGCGGCGGCCCTCGGCCATGTCGAGGAACAGGCCGTGGTTCTGGCCCCGCAGCACGTGCACCCGAAAACGCGCGCCATCCTCGGTGACCACATGCGGTTCGGGCACGCCGCCCGCCATCAGCCGGGTGTCGGTCTGGCCTTCGTGGCGGCATTGGTAGACCCAGTTCAGCGGTGTGCCGGGGGACAGTTGTTGCCAGCGGGCCGCCAGGGCCGCGCCCACGCTGGACAGGGTTTCTTCGCTGACCGGCTGGAAGCTGGTCAGCACCCACACGGGCGGAAAGGCGTCCAGCGCCCAGTGCTCGCAGCCGGGGTGCAGGCCACCCCGGCCATGGAAGATGCGCTGGGCGTCGGTGGGCATTTCCATCGTGGCGATGGCGTTCAGCAAGGCGTGCATGGGGTGTCGGGCAATGGAGAGGCGAAGGGAGGAGTGTAGGCAGTGCTGCCGGGGGGGGCGGCCTTGATCCAGCGCAAGAACCGATGGCACGGCCTGGTGGTGTGCTGCGCAATGGCCCCGGAGGGGCTGGGCAGGGCGCAGGTGCAGGCGTACAATTGCTTAATGCGAATTGTTATTATTTAGTAATCATGGAAGCATTGATGGCGATGGATGCACCGTGCGCGGTGGACGAGGCGGGCAGCGGCCTGGCCGATTTGCCGCTGCGCACCGATGCCTGGGTGGTGGGTCTGCGCATGGAGGCGGCCGAGCACGATGGTGATCTGTTGCTGCGCCTGCTGGAGATTGGCTTCTTGCCCGGGGAGCGTGTGCGCGTGGTGGCGCGTGCCTTTCCCGTGGGCGACCCGGTGGCCGTGCGCGTGGGCCGCAGCACCTTTGCGCTGCGCCGCCGCGAGGCCGCGCTGGTGCGCATCAGCACCACACCCCCTGCGCAGGGCGCGGCCGCATGAGTGCCGTCGCGGCCACCCCCCTGCGCCTGGCCTTGCTGGGCCACCCCAACAGCGGCAAGACGGCGCTGTTCAACCTGCTGACCGGCAGCCGCCAGAAGGTGGCCAACTATGCCGGTGTGACAGTTGAGCGCAAAGAGGGCCAGCTCACCACGCCCTCGGGCCACCAGGTGCGCGTGCTCGACCTGCCCGGCGCCTACAGTCTCAACGCCCTCAGTGCCGACGAGGCCGTGACGCGTGACGTCATCACGGGCCGGCGCGCCGGTGAGTCGGCCCCCGACCTGCTGGTGTGCGTGGTCAATGCCGCCAACCTGCAACTGGGCCTGCGCATGGTGCTTGAATCGCGCGCCATGGGCCTGCCCATGGTGATGGCCCTGAACATGAGCGATGCCGCCCGCCGCGCGGGAATTGCCATTGACCGCGAGCTGCTGTCGGCCGAATTGGGCATGCCGGTGGTCGAGACCGTGGGCATCCAGCAGGGCGGGGCGCAGGAACTGCTGCAATGGCTCGATGGCTGGCGCCCCGAGGGCCCGGCGCAGGCCCGGCCCTGGGAGGCGCAAGGCCCTGCCCAGGTGCTGCGCACCCAGCAGGAGGCGCGCCGCATTCTGCGCCTGGCCGTGCGCGAGCCCGAAGGCCTGCTGCGCGTGGATGACGCCATTGACAGCGTGGTGCTGCACCCGCTGTGGGGCATGCTGCTGCTGGCGGGCACCATGTTCTTGATGTTCCAGGCCGTGTTCAGTTGGGCGGCGGTGCCCATGGATGCCATCACCGGCACCGTCGATGCCCTGGGCCAGTGGCTGCAGGCCCATTTGCCCGAGGGCGCGCTGCGCAGCCTGCTGGTGGATGGCATCGTCGCGGGCGTGGGCGGCGTGCTGGTGTTTCTGCCGCAGATTCTGATTCTGTTCTTCTTCATCCTGGCGCTCGAAGATTCTGGCTACCTGCCGCGCGCGGCCTTTCTGCTGGACCGGATCATGGGCACGGTGGGGCTTTCGGGGCGCTCGTTCATCCCGCTGCTGTCGAGCTTTGCCTGCGCCATCCCCGGCATCATGGCGACCCGTACCATCACGCACTGGCGCGAGCGGTTGGTCACCATCATGATCGCGCCGCTCATGACCTGCTCGGCTCGCCTGCCGGTGTATGCACTGCTGATCGCCTCCTTCATCCCCGATCGCACGGTGGGTGGCCTGTTCAACCTGCAGGGGCTGGTGATGTTTGCGCTGTACATGGGCGGCATCCTGGGGGCCATGGCAGTGGCGGCCGTGCTCAAGATCTGGCGCGGCAAGGTGCGGCCCTCGCCCCTGCTGATGGAACTGCCCCCCTACCGTGTGCCCAGCGTGCGCAACCTGGGTTTGGGGCTGTACGAGCGCGCCGCTATTTTTCTCAAGCGCGTGGGCGGCATCATCCTGGCGCTGACCGTGCTGCTGTGGTTTCTGTCCACCTACCCGGCGCCGCCCGACGGCGCGACCGGTCCCGCCATCCAGTACAGCATGGCCGGACAACTGGGCCGCGTGCTGGAACATGTGTTTGCCCCGCTGGGCTTCAACTGGCAGATTTCCATTGCCCTGGTGCCCGGCATGGCCGCCCGCGAGGTGGTGGTGGGTGCGCTGGGCACGGTGTATGCGCTGTCGGCCACGGGCGACGATGTGGCGGCCCAGCTGGGCCCCCTGATTGCGCAGCAATGGTCGCTGGCCACGGCCTTGTCGCTGCTGGTGTGGTTTGTGTTTGCGCCGCAATGCCTCTCGACCCTGGCGACCGTGCGGCGCGAAACCAATTCATGGGGCATGGCGCTGCTGATGGCGGCTTACCTGTTCGGGCTGGCCTACGCGGCGAGTTGGGTGACCTACCGGTTGGCGGTGTCGATGGGAGGAGGCTGAGCATGTGGCAGAACCTGGCGGTGGGCGCCATCGTGGCCCTGGCGGGGCTGTATGCCCTGTGGTACTGGATGCCTGCGGCGCTGCGCAAGCGCCTGGGCGCCCTGCGCCCGGCACTGGGCAAGGCGCCTTCGTGTGGCGTGTGCAGTGACTGTGGCGGGTGCGCTACGCCGGTGTCTCCCGGCGCTTCGGGTCGCAGCGGCAAGACGGTATGGATGGCGTCCAGGCATTGAGGGATCGTGGCCCGACCGCTGTGGTTGGGTAAATGTGCTATATATTTTATAGCTACTGGCGATTTGCCATCAGGCGCTAGGGCCCTGTTTTATATAAAAACACCCGCAGGGTAGGGCAGCAGGCCGTGCCGCAACCGGGCCCGTTCGCAGGCCTCGCTGCCCGCGGCGAATTCGCGGCAGGGCGAGGGGCGCCATTCGTAGATGCCGCAGGCGGCCTGGCTGCCGACCTTGCCCGTGAGTGCGGCGCAGCGCGGCGGGCTGTGGTCGGTGCCGCGCATGCGGCAGGTGCTGCCGGTCACTTCCACGGCCAGTCCATCGGGCACATCGCCGCCCCTCTCCTGCGTCTCGTGCACCGAGAAGTCCACGCGAAAACTGGCGCAGCAGGCGCCACAGGCCAGGCAGGGGTGGGTCATGCGCTGCCCCCGTGCAGGGCCGCCAGGGCGCGCGTCAGGTTCTGGCGGGCTGCGGCTTCGTAGCGGGCAAAAAACCAGTCTGTGCCATAGATGCGCGGGCGGTCCAGAAAGGACTGCAGCACGGCGCTGCGGCCCGCGATGTAGCGCGC
The DNA here is from genome assembly GCA_026647025.1 of Giesbergeria sp. Lineage (GTDB taxonomy): Bacteria > Pseudomonadota > Gammaproteobacteria > Burkholderiales > Burkholderiaceae_C > Simplicispira. The sequence goes on along the minus strand of JAPKHH010000031.1, from coordinate 20,188 downwards.
GCGGCGTACAAAAAAATACTCGTGGCGCACATTGCGCTCGAACTGGTCGTACACCGCAGTGCCTTGGCCCAGGATGGCCAGGTCAATGTCCACCACCCACTGGGCATCGCCCGCCAGCGGGCCGGGCGTGTGGCGGGTGTCCAGAATGTGCTGGTGCACGGTGTCCACCAGGGCGGCAGGCATTGTCTGCGCACGCAGAAAGCGGGCGGCCCAGTCGGCGCTGCGCGCTTCGTTGTGGGCGCTCCAGGGCCAGTAGACCGCGTCATGGAACCACAGGGCCAATGCCATCGCCGCAGGGTTGTGCAGAACCCCGGGCAGGTCGTGCTGTACGGCGTGCAGGTGCTGCAGGCAGGCGTGCAGATGGGCGGTGTCGTGGTAGGCGCGCGGCCAGCGCGACCAGCTGCGTATCAGCCGCTGGCCTTCACGCTGCCATGCTGGATGGTCGCGCTGCAGCGCAGCGCCCAGGGCCTGCCAGTGGGCCTGGAGTTCTGCGGCGTGTGCGGGGGCGCGCCAGAGCATTCAGGGGTTCATGCAATCCGGCCGAGCAGAAGGTACTCCATGAGGGCCTTCTGCACGTGCATCCTGTTCTCTGCTTCATCCCACACCACGGACTGCGGCCCGTCGATCACGTCCGCTTCTACCTCTTCTCCCCGGTGCGCGGGCAGGCAGTGCATGAACAGGGCGTCGGGGCGGGCGGCGGCCATCATCTCGGCGTCCACGCACCAGTCGGCAAAGGCCTTCTTGCGCGCTTCGTTCTCGGCCTCGTAGCCCATGCTGGTCCAGACGTCGGTGGTGACCAGGTCGGCGCCCTGGCAGGCTTCGAGCGGGTTGCTGAAAAATTGATAGCTGCCAGCGCCCGTACCACCTGCGCCAACGGCCATTTTTTCATCAATTTCGTAGCCGCGCGGGGTGCTGACGTGCACCTTGAAACCCAGCAGTGCAGCCGCCTGCAGCCAGGTGTTGGCCATGTTGTTGCCGTCGCCCACCCAGGCCACGGTCTTGCCGGCAATGCTGCCCCGGTGCTCGATGAAGGTGAAGATGTCCGCCAGGATCTGGCAGGGGTGGAACTCGTTGGTCAGACCGTTGATGACGGGTACGCGCGAGTGTGCGGCGAAGCGCTCGATCTTGGTCTGCTCGAAGGTGCGGATCATCACCAGATCGACCATGCGGCTGATGACCTTGGCGCTGTCTTCGATCGGTTCGGCGCGGCCCAGCTGGCTGTCGCCTGTGGTCAGGTGCACGACGCTGCCGCCGAGCTGGTACATGCCCGCCTCAAAGCTCACGCGGGTGCGCGTGCTGGCCTTCTCGAAGATCATGGCCAGGGTGCGGTCCACCAGCGGGTGGTGCTTTTCGTAGGCCTTGAACTTTTTCTTGATGAGTGCGGCGCGCTCGAACAGGTAGGTGTACTCGTCGGCGCTCAGATCGTTGAATTGCAGGTAATGTTTCATGCTTGTCTCGCGGGGCGCCATCATTGCGCCAGGAAGGCTGTGACCAGGGGCGTGAGCCGGGCCACGATCTCGTCGGCTTCAGCGGTGGTGAGGATGAGCGGCGGCACGATGCGGATCACGCTCTCGGCCGTGACGCTGATGAGCAGCCCGGCCCCGGCCGCCTGGCCGACCAGCACGCCGCAGGGCTTGGCCAGCTCCACGCCCAGCATCAGGCCCTGGCCGCGCACTTCCTTGACGCCCGGCAGGCTGCCCAAGGCGGCCTGCAGCGCGGCTTTGAGGTGCGCGCCCACGGCGCCGGCGTTGGCAAGCAGCTCGTCCTCTTCCATGATGCGGATGGTTTCCACCCCGGCGCGCATGGCCAGCGGGTTACCGCCAAAGGTGCTGCCATGGTTGCCCGGCTGCAGCACGGTGTCGGCCCGGGGGCCGGCCACCACGGCGCCCACGGGCACGCCCGAGCCCAGGCCCTTGGCCAGGGGCATGACGTCGGGCACGATGCCCGCCCACTGGTGGGCAAACCACTTGCCGGTGCGGCCCATGCCGCACTGCACCTCGTCGATCATCATGAGCCAGTTGCGTTCGTCGCAGAGCTGGCGCAGTTGCTGCAGGTATTCGGCGCGCATGGGGTTCACGCCGCCTTCGCCCTGGATGGTTTCAAAGAACACCGCCACCACGTTGGGGTTGCCTTCGGTGGCCGCCTTGATGGCGGCGATGTCGTTCATCGGTACGCGGATGAAGCCTTCGACCAGTGGGCCAAAACCATTGTGGATTTTGGGGTTGCCGGTGGCCGACATGGTGGCAATCGACCGGCCGTGGAAGGCTTTTTCGTACACCACGATCTCGGGCCTGGCGATGCCACGGTCCACTCCGAACTTGCGTGCAATCTTCAGCGCGGCCTCGTTGGCCTCCAGGCCGGAGTTGCAGAAGAACACCTTGCTCATTCCCGAGTGTTCCACCAGCTTGGCGGCAAGCTGCTCCTGCAGAGGCACGTGGTAATAGTTGGAGGTGTGGATGAGCTGCGTGAGCTGGTGCTGCAGCGCGGGTACCAGCCTGGCATGGTTGTGGCCCAGGGTGTTCACGGCAATGCCGCCCAGCGCGTCGAGGTATTCCTTGCCGTTGACGTCCCAGACGCGGCAGCCTTGTCCACGGGCCAGCGCGATCGGCACGCGGCCATAGGTATTCATCACGTGGGGCGAGGCGGCTTCAATGAAGGCGGTCATGCACAGTTCTCCAGACGGGGCGGGTAAGGGGCTGCGGCAGGTGCAGCCCTGGAAAAAGCGAGAACCGATTCTAGGGCGTGTGCCCGCAGCGGATGGTGACGAATGCGCATCACTGCAATGCGCGCGTTCCGGGCGTCAGCGTGGTGTCGGTAAACTCTTATATAAGAGTTAGAATGCCGTGTTGCGACGCAACAAGCAGCGATCCTGCCCATCCGTCCCTAACCCTTCCCTCTACCCGATGGTCTCCCCTTCCAGCAAAGAAGTCTTCATCCAGGGCGTCACGCTCAGCGGAAAAACCTTCCGCCCCAGTGACTGGGCCGAGCGTCTGGCCGGGGTGATGAGCAGCTTTCGGCCGGGCGGCGCCCGCCCTGGCAGCCACCTCAGCTATTCCCCCTGGTGCATTCCCACCACGCTCAATGGCGTCAAGTGCGTGGTGGTCAACCGCGCCCTGCAGGGCCATGAGCCCATGGCCTGGGACTTTGTGATGAACTTTGCGCGTGACAACGAACTGCAGCTGGTCGAGGCCTGCCTGCTGCCCGACCCGCCGCCCGCTGGCAAGGCTTGACGCCTGCTTGGGCCCCTGCCCGGGGCAAGGGTGGGACAATGGCGCCCATGCATCCCAACGCCCTTCTGGACGCCTGCGCTGAACTCGTCAGGCTGACCCTTACCTTTGAACACCCGGCCGATGCCGTGGTGTCCCGTTTCTTCCGTGACCACCGGGGCCTAGGCCAGCGCGAGCGTGCCGCCCTGGCCGAGACCGTCTACACGGTTTTGCGCAAGAAACTGCTGTTCGATCACATGTCGCCGTCGGGCTCCGGCCCCAAGGAGCGGCGCATGGCCATCCTGGGCTTTGCCCACTGGCAGGACGAAGAAGCCCGGCGCACCAACCCCCAGGCCGTACATGGCCAGCGCGACTTTTTGCGCGCCGCCTTGAACGACCGCGAGCAGCAGTGGCTGGCGCAGTGCGACGGTGTGCAGGAAGATGAACTGCTCGAGCGCCACCGCCACAACCTGCCCGAATGGCTGGCCCAGCCGCTCAAGGAGCAGCTGGGCAGCGAGTTCTGGCCGCTGGTGGCCTCGCTGGCGCGCAGCGCGCCGCTGGACCTGCGTGTCAACGTTTTGAAGGAAAAACGGGCTGAAGTGCAGAAGGAGCTTGCGCAAGCAGCTATCAAAACAGAAGCAACACCCTATTCGCCCTGGGGCTTGCGCGCCAGCGGAAAGCCGCCGCTGGCAAAGCTGCCCGCCTTTGTGCGCGGCGCCATCGAGGTGCAGGACGAGGGCTCGCAGCTGCTGGCCCTGCTGCTCGACGCCAAGCGCGGCGAGATGGTGGTCGATTTCTGTGCCGGCGCCGGGGGCAAGACCCTGGCCATTGGCGCCAGCATGCGCAGCACCGGGCGGCTCTATGCCTTCGATGTGGCGGCCCACCGGCTCGATGCCCTCAAGCCCCGGCTGGCACGCAGCGGGCTGTCGAACGTGCACCCTGCTGCGATTGCCCATGAGCGTGACGACCGGGTCAAGCGCCTGGCGGGCAAGATCGACCGGGTGCTGGTCGATGCGCCCTGCTCGGGGCTGGGCACGCTGCGCCGCAACCCCGACCTGAAGTGGCGCCAGACCCCGCAGGCGCTGGAGGAATTGGTGGTCAAGCAGGCCGCCATTCTGGAGAGCAGCGCGCGCCTGCTCAAATCGGGCGGGCGCCTGGTGTATGCCACTTGCAGCGTGTTGCCGCAGGAAAACGAGGCCATTGCCGAGGCTTTTTCGCTCAAGCACCCGGATTTCGTACCAATGGATGCGGGCGAACTGCTGGCGCAACTCAAGGTGCCGGAGGCCGCCTCGCTGTGCACCGGCGGCGACACGGCAAGCCGCTACCTGCGTCTGTGGCCGCACCGCCACCAGACTGATGGTTTTTTTGCCGCCGTGTGGCAGCGGCGCTGAACGACGTGAGCGCGTCGCCAGGATTTGCGCGCGCGCCACAGTTTGACCGTACAAAAGGTTACACCGTACCCCCGGACTACCGGTATTCCACTATCATGGATCAACAGTCTTGCCTAAACCATTGATCTGAAAAGAGTTTGCCTTGTCTTCCCTCTACCTGGAGCATTTTCGGCTGAGCGAAGCACCGTTTGGCATCACGCCCAACGGTAAATTCTTTTTCGAGGGACAGGCTCGGGGCGCCATTCTGGAGGCGCTGCAGCATGCCGTGCTGGACGACGACGGCATCATCACCGTGGTGGGCGAGGTGGGCAGCGGCAAGACCATGCTGTGCCGCATGCTGGCCGATCGCATGCCGCGCGATCGGGTCGATCTCGTTTATCTGGCCAATCCTTCGTTTGGCCCGCACGAAATTCTCCAGTCCCTGGTGGCCGACTGGGGCCTGCAAGTGCCTGCAGGCCAGCCTCTGGTGCTCTCCATCCAGGCCGCCTTGCTGGAGCGCCACGCGCAGGGGCGCCGCGCGGTGGTCCTGATCGACGAGGCACAGGCCATGCCGCCCGAGTCGCTCGAAGAAGTCAAGCTGCTGTCCAATCTGGAAACCGCGCAGCACAAGCTCCTGCAGATCGTGTTGTTTGGCCAGCCTGAACTGGACGATCTGCTCGCGCAGCCCCGTCTGCGCCAGGTGCGTGACCGTGTGGTGCACCGGTTTGACCTGCAGCCTTTGGATGCCCCTGATGTCGCTGCCTATATCGACCACCGTGTACGCCGAGCCGGGTGGCAGGGCGGTGCGCTGTTCGAACCCAAGGCCCTGGGGCCGTTGGTGGAGGCGTCCGGGGGGCGCATCCGTGCCATTCACCTGCTGGCCGACAAGGCGCTGCTGGCCGCCTTTGCACAAGGCGCCCGCCAGGTCGGGCGCGAACATGTGCGTATGGCCATTGCTGAATTCAGGGCAGGAGCCTCCGGCACGCCGGGGCAGCACCGGCCCGGCGGCTTGCGGCGCGCACTGCCGTGGCTGGCATTCGTTCTGGGAGGGCTGGCGGTGGGGCTGGCCGTGGGCTATGGCCTGGGCCAGCGCAGCGAGATGCCCATCCACGCGCAGCCGGTGGCACTGGCTCCTGTGGCGGCGTCTGCGAGCGCGTCCGATGCCTTGCCCTCCATCGCCGTAGAAACCCCGGCTGTTGCTGCAAGTGCCGCGCCCCCTGTGCAAGACCTTGCTCCGCCGCACCCGGCCCCGTCGCCTGCACTACAGTCCGGGCAGGAGTCTGCGGTGCAGCCCGTGACCCCGGTTGCTGCTGTGCCCGCCAGTGCGCCGGCACGTGGGGACGAGGTGCTGGCGGCGCGCTATGCCCATCTGGCTGCGCCTCTGCGGGAGGCAGTACTGCACACCCGGACCGTGTTTGACGACCCCGCCCAGGAATTCTGGGTCCTGCAGATCGGGATCGCCGGTGATGCCGCTGGAGCGCTGCGCCTGTTGGCTCGTGCCCGAGAGGCCGACAGCCCCACCTGGGTGCATGACCGGCAGTACGCCAGCCCGTCGGTCAGCCCGACCGGGCGTTGGGCGGTGTACACCGGACGCTATGCGTCCCGCGAAGTGGCCATGCAGGCCTTGCAAAAATTTCCGGCACAAACCAAGGTGTACAGCCCCCTGGTCCGTACACTGGGTCGCCTGCGGACCGAGTCTTACCCTGAGCGTGCGCCCACATGAACCGTTTTTTTTCCTCGACGCCAATGTCTTTTTTGCGAAGCGCCCACCGGAGACGGCCGGTGCCCGTGGTCTGCCTGGCGCTGGTGCTGGCGGGTTGTGCCGCCACGCAGCCGACGCCCGGCCCCGGCCATTTGCGTCCCGGCACCGCCGCTCCGGGAGCCCCCCCCGCCCTGGTGGATGCACCGCTTCTGCCGCCGCAGCCCGGCCCTGGGCGCACAAAGGCCGAGCAGTTCTCGGTCAGCGTGCACAACGTCGATATTCGCAACCTGCTGTTTGCCATTGCCCGCGATGCCCGCCTCAACCTGGATGTGCACCCTGATCTGGCCGGTACCGTCAGCATCAATGCCATCGACCAGACCCTGACGGAAATCCTGGACCGCGCCGCGCTGCAGGTGAACATGCGCTACGAGATGGAAGGGCGCAATCTGTTTGTCATGCCCGACTCGCCCGTGCTGCGCCATTACCGGGTGGATTACCCCAACGTGGCCCGCGAGGCGCGCAGTGCGGTCAGTGCCAGCACCAGCATCGGTGGTACGGGGGCCTCCGGGGGGAATAGCTCCAGCAGTTCGCTGGCGAACACATCCAACAACAAGTTCTGGGAGACGCTGACGCAGAACATCCGCGACCTGCTGCGCGAAACCGACAAGGTGCTGCCCGAAGGGGCAGAGGGCGCAGCCGCGCCAGCGGCCGTGGTGGCTGCGCCAGCCACTCCGGCGTCCGGGGCTGCAGCCCCCGTAGTCGCGCAGCCTGCGGCGGCTCCGGCGCGGTTCCGTGAGTCGGCATCGGTCATTGCCAACCCCGAGACGGGCGTGATCTCTGTGCGCGCCACCTACCGCCAGCACATGCGGGTGCGCGAATTCATGGACCGCGTCATGAACAGCGCGGGCCGCCAGGTCATGATCGAAGCCACCATCGTCGAGGTGAACCTGTCGGACGAGTACCAGCAGGGCATCAACTGGACGCTGTTCCGGCGTGGCCTGCCCTTGATGCAGGTGGGGCCTGCGGGCACTTCCATGCCTTCCGGTGTGCCGGTAAGCGGCGTCATCCCCAGCATGGCGTCGTTCACGCCCACTTACACAAGTGCCAGTGGGTTGACGCAGATCGCCGCCGCCCTGCGCCTGCTCGAATCTTTTGGCAATACCAAGGTGCTTTCCAGCCCCAAGATCAGTGCCCTCAACAACCAGGCGGCCCTGCTCAAGGTGACCGAAGACCTGGTGTATTTCACGCTGGCGGCCAACTACACGCCGGGCCAGTCCGGCTCGCCGGCTACGTTCACCATCACCTCCACGCCCAATACGGTGTCGGTGGGCCTGGTCATGAGCGTGATGCCCCAGGTGGGCGAGTCCGACCAGGTCACGCTGATGCTGCGGCCCACGTTGTCGCGCGTGGTGGGCTATGTGGAAGACCCGGCCGTGCCCATTTACCTGGCGCAGGCACGTTCGGGTGGTATCGATGTGTCCGAGGTCACCAGCCGTATTCCGCAAATCCAGACACGGGAGATGGAGTCCGTCATCAAGGTGCGCTCGGGTGACACGGCGGTGCTCGGCGGGCTGATGCGCGAGGATGTGTCCTCCAGCACCGACCAGACGCCCCTGGTGGGCAGCCTGCCCGGCATCGGCGAACTGTTCAAGTACAAGAAACGCAGCAATTCCAAGAGTGAGCTCGTCATCTTCCTGCGCCCCACGGTCGTCAACAGCGCCAGCCTGACGGGGGACTACCAGGCTTTTGAGCCCCAGTTGAGCGAAGCGCTGCGCCCCATGCCCGAGCGCATGCAAAATATTCAGCCCCTGGAGCCGGGTGCAAGGAGTCTGCCGTGAGTCTGCTGCTCGACGCCCTGCAGCGCAGCGAGCAACGTCCACCGCTGACGCTGGCCCCCACCGAGAGTGTCCCTGCGGAGTCGGTGCCGCCGTCTCCCGCTCCGGCTGCTCCGTCCACCCAGGAGCCTTCGCTGTCGCTGGCCCCTGGGCCCTCCACTGCACCGCCATCCGCTGCACCTGCACCTGCACCTGCACCCGCGCCCGCGCCCGCGCCCGCGCCCGCGCGTCCTGCGGCGCTCGGCAGCGCCCGCCAGGCTGCGCAGACCATGGTGGGCGCGACGACACCCGCGACTGCATCGGCACCCCAGGCACGGGTGCGCCGGTTGGTTTTCAGTTTGCTGCTGGGCCTGGTGCTGGCGGTGGTGAGCTGGTTTGGCTGGCAGTACTGGCAATCTTCCCAGCGCTCCTCGTTGGCGGTGACGCCGCCCACGGCACAGCCGCTGGCCGACGGTGCTGCCTTGCCGACTGCCGCAGACGCAGCAACGCCGGCCGATGGCATGGCCCCTGCCGATGCCGCCTCCGCCGCTGTGGGCGGCAATGGTGATGCGCCTGGCGCCATCGCCACGCCAGGTGTTGTGGGCGACGCGCCGACGCCAGGCACAACGCCGACCGGTGAGCGGGCTGCGCAGGCCGTTCCGCCGGTCAGCCCGCTGCCACCTAGGACGCCCGCCGCAGCCAAAGCCCTGGATGCAGCGCAGACCACCAGTGCAAAGGATACGCAGCCAGCGCCTCGGCCACCCCGTTCGGAGCCCGAATCGGCGCCCGCACGCACTGCCGCAGTCCGTGACGCAGACCGGGCGCCAGCGGCTGCGGCCGAGCCTGCGACTGATGACACGTCAGCCCCGTCGGCTGCAGCGCCGACCACGCCACCGGTGGGTGGCGCTGCCACACCGGGCCGAGCGGGCAAGCCGCCTGCGGCGCCTCAGGATGCCAGGCTGGTGCGCTCCGAAGCGCAGCGTCGTCTGCAAAGTGCCTGGACGGCGCTGGGCCAGAATGATGCCGTGCGAGCCCAGGCCCTGTACCAGCAGGTGCTGGCCGAACGACCCGATGATCCCGATGCGACCCTGGGGCTCGCCGTCGCGCTGCACCGCCAGCGCCAACTGGAACCGGCATGGAAGGCGTACCAGCGCAGCCTGCACCTCTGGCCCGAGAACGAAACGGCCCGCACGGGGCTGCTGGCCATCCTGTCGGAGTCGGACCCCGTCACAGCAGAGAGCCGCCTGCAGGAATGGGTGCAGACCCGCCCGCGCGATGCGGCTGCACAGTCGGCGCTCGGAAACCTGCTGGGACGCCAGGGCCGCTGGGCCGAGGCGCTGGGGCCGCTGACCCAGGCCCAGTCGCTGGCCCCCGAGCGTGCCGCCCATGCCTACAACCTGGCCGTCGCGCTGGACCAGTCACGCCGCTACGAGGATGCCTTGCGCATGTACCGCCAAGCCTTGCAGATCGGTGGTACGGGCATTCCCGTCAAGGCCATTGAATACCGACTGCAGGATTTGCAGGAGCAGCTTTCCCGATGAACGACACCGCAACCGCCGCCGCACCGGCTGCCGCACCCCCCATGCGGCTGGGCGACCGCCTGCAGCACATGGGCCTGGTTTCTGCAGACCAGCTGCAGATCGCCTTGCTGGAGCAAAAGAAAACAGGCAAACAGCTGGGCGATGCGCTGATTGCCCTGGGTTTTGTGACCGAGGAGGCCATGCGCGAAGCGCTGGGCCAGACGCTGGGGCAGCAAACCATCCAGCTGCAGTCTGTTCTGGCCGATTCGCAGGCCCTCCAGCGCCTGCCCAAGGCCATGGCGACCCGCTTCCAGGTGTTTCCGGTCTCGTATTCACCCGAAACGCAGACCCTGGTACTGGCCAGCCCCAAACCCAACGACATCATTGCCGCCGACCAGATCCGTGCCCATGTGGGGCTGGGCGTCAGCATTTCGTGGCGCCTGGCCAGCGCGGCCGATGTGCTGGCCGCCATCGACCAGTTCTATGGGTATGAGCTGTCCATCGACGGCATCATCCAGGAAATCGAGACCGGCCAGATCGACATGGCTTCGCTGTCGCAGGGGCAGGGGGGCTACAGCCATCCGGTGGTGCGGCTGGTCGATGCCATGCTCTCGGATGGCGTGCACAAGCTCGCCTCGGACATCCACTTCGAACCCGAGGGCCAGTTCCTGCGCATCCGCTACCGTATCGACGGCGTGCTGCGCCAGGTGCGGGTGCTGCACGGGCGCTATTGGTCGGCCATGCTGGTGCGCCTCAAGCTCGTGGCAGGCATGAACATTGCCGAAAGCCGTGCACCGCAGGACGGCCGCGTGTCGCTGTCGATTGGCGGGCGCAACGTGGACTTTCGCGCGGCGGTGCAGCCCACCATCCACGGCGAAAACTTCGTGCTGCGCGTGCTCGACGCCAAGCGTGGCATTGTCGACTACGACAAGCTGGGGCTGACCGACCGCCAGTACGACATCCTCAACCTGATGCTCGCGCGCCCCGAGGGCATCATCCTGGTGACCGGCCCCACGGGGTCGGGCAAGACGACCACGCTGTATTCCGTCCTCAGCCACATGAACGAGGAAAGCGTCAACATCATGACGCTGGAGGACCCGGTCGAGTACCCCATCACGCGTATCCGGCAGACCTCCATCTCGGACGGCAGCAAGATCGACTTTTCCGACGGTGTGCGCTCGCTGATGCGCCAGGACCCGGACATCATCCTGGTGGGCGAGGTGCGCGACAAGGACACGGCCGAAATGGCCTTTCGCGCCGCCATGACGGGTCACCAGGTGTTCTCCACGCTGCACACCAATTCGGCATTGCGCAGCTTTCAGCGCATCAAGGACCTGGGTGTATCGCCCGAGGTGATGGCCGGCAACATCATCGGCATCATTGCCCAGCGCCTGATCCGGCGCCTGTGCAGGCACTGCCGTGAGCCTGTCGAGGTGGTTCCCGGTGGCGTCGAGGCACGCCTGATGGGTGAGCAGGCCGTGGGGCGGCAGGTGTACCGTCCGCACCCCGGGGGCTGCGAGGCCTGCGACTACCAGGGCTACAAGGGGCGCCTGGCCATCATGGAACTGTTGCGCATGGACGGCGCCATCGATGAACTCATCACGCGCAATGCCTCGCTGGGTGAGCTGTCGGCCCATGCGCTAGCACAGGGGTTCTCTCCCATTGCCGAAGACGGCCTGCGCCGGGTGCTGGAGGGGGTGACCAGCATCGAGGAAGTGGGCCGGGTGGTGGACCTGACCGTGCGGCTGGCAGGCTAGGGCCTGTGAAGATGATGCAAGGGGTCGCAAAGGTCACCAGAGCTCGTCCATCAAGGCGCACGACGCAGCGTGTGCGTCCGCTCGCTCAAGGAGGGACGGTCTCCTTGCATCATCTTCACAGGCCCTAGGCACGCACATGGCCCGATTCCGTTACCGCGCCATCAACGCTGCCGGAGAGGTCGTCAAGGGCGACATCACCGCGTTGCACGATGCCGATCTGCAGGCGCAGCTGCGGGCGTCGGGGTTGTCGCTCATCCGCGCCAGCAAGCTGCGCAGCCGCAGTCGGCGCCTGGCCAGCCTGCCCACGCGCGAACTCATCAACATGCTGTTCCACATGCAGATGCTGCTGCGTGCGGGCGTGCCCATCATCACCGCGCTGCAGGACTTGCGCGACGGCGCCGACAGTCTGGAGTTGCGCCAGGTGGCCGCCAGCCTGATGGACCGCATCCAGAACGGCAGCACCCTGGCCGATGCCATGGCGGCCGATCCGGGCATCTTCTCCGAGGTCATGGTGCACCTGGTGCGCTCGGGTGAAGTCACCGGCCAGCTGGCCGAGGTGATGGAAGAACTGGTGCGATCGCTGAAGTGGCAGGCCGAGTTGGCAGCACAGACCAAGAAACTGCTCATGTACCCGGCCTTTGTCACCGTCACCATCACCGGGGTGGTGGTGTTCCTGATGGTCTACCTGGTGCCCCAGCTGGTCAGCTTCATCCGCAACATGGGCCAGGAAATCCCGTTCCAGACGCGCCTGCTGATCTGGCTGTCCGAGGCCTTTGTCAACTATTGGTGGCTCATTCTGCCGGCCCCCGTGGTGGCCGTCATGGCGCTGGCGGCGGCGGCCCGGGCCAATGAGCAGGTGCGCTTCAAGCTGCACCAGGCCTTGCTGTCCATTCCCGCGCTGGGGCCGGTCATCAAGAAGATCATCCTGGCGCGCCTGACCGACAGTTTTGGTCTCATGTACCGCACGGGCATCCCGGTGATCGAGTCGCTGGGCTATTGCGAAAAAATCACCAGCAACCTGCCCGTGCGCGCAGCCCTGGTGCGCGCACGCGAGCGCATCGCCAACGGCGCCTCCATCAGCGATGCCTTTGCGATGGAAAACCTGTTCCCTTCGCTGGTGGTTCGCATGCTGCGCGTGGGGGAGGCCACGGGTGCGCTGGACGATGCCCTGGCCAATGTCAGCTATTTTTTCACCCGCGACATCGATGAATCCATTGGCCGGGTGCAGGCGCTGATCGAGCCCGTATTGACCGTCGTGCTGGGCCTCATCCTGGGCTGGATCATGCTGGCCGTGCTGGGGCCCATCTACGACACCATCTCCAAGATCCGGGCATGAAACTCCGCATCCAATCCCCTTCCGCTCTGCTGCTGGTGCAGCCCCTGCAGGCCCAGTGGCTGGATGCCGCAGGCCATGCGCTGGCGCAGCCCCCTGCGCCCGAGGTGCCTGTGCGCATCGTGGCTGACCTGATCGAGGAAACCCATGTCCGCATCGAAGTGCCGGGCCTCATGGGTGCAGACCGCAGCAGCTTCATCCAGGTACAGCTCCAGGCCTTGCTGCCCGATGTGCCCCTGCGTGCCACCTGGCAGAGCGCGGGCCAGCAGCCCCTGCTGCCCAAACCCTTTGCCCTGAATGCCGTGGGGGTGGCCTCGCAGGCACTCAACACCCTGCTCCAGGAGCAGGGGCAGCAGCAGCGCCCGCTGGAGGGCGTCTGGCCACTGAGCTACCTCATGGCGCGCTGGGCCGGGCGGCAGAAGCAGCTGCCTGCCAACGACTGGCTGTTCTTGTGCCTGGGCCTGCCCTATGGGCTGCGCATGGTGCTGCTGCACAAGGGCGTGCCTGTGTTCTCGCGCCTGCTGCTCGATACCAGTCCGGAACAACAGGCGCTGGAAATGGGGCATACGCTCAAATACCTGGTTGACACCCGCGTGCTGGCCCGCATGGACACGCCGGGCATTCTGTTGATGCAGCCGTCACCGGGTCTGGAAGAGGCCGTGCAGACCCAGGGCCGCACCCTGCTTCCCACCGCCGTGCCACGCGGTGCGCGCAGTGTGCTGGCAGAGGTGCTCGCCCTGGCCGATACGCGCGCGCCTGGACAGCTCGCATCCATGGAACAGCGTCGCCACCATGTGGCGGGCAAGACGCGCCAGGCGCTGCAATGGACGGGTTTGCTGATGGCGCTGGCCATCACTGCCGCTCTGGTGCTGCAGGGGCGCGGCTTGCTGGCCCATGTGGCGCAGGCCCAGCAATGGCAGCAGCAAGCGGCCCAAAGGGAGGGTGAAGCGCAGGCCTTGCGCGCAAAGCTGGCGGCCAGCGGCACCAATGTCGCTTTGCTGCGCCTGGCCATGCAGGTGCAGCAAAGCCAACTGCAGGGCGGCGTTGCGCTGACCGAGCCACTGTGGCTGCTGGGGCAGTTGATGCAGAACCACCCGCAGGCGGATCTGCAGCGCACCGAAATGACCTTGCTGCCGCAGGCCTGTCGCGCCGCGCAAGGCCCCCAGGCAGAGGCACCTCCTGCACCGGAAGCCGCCGGGGGCGACAACGCGGCCTTGCGCACCGAATGGTCTTTCGAGATCGGGCCCCAGCAAGGGATTTCGCCCCGCGAGCGCCAGGCGCTGCTCGATGGACTGGCGGCCAGCGTGCAAGCCTGGCCGGGCTGGAAAGTGCAGACCAATCCGGTGCGTGCCGAGAGCGGCGCCGCCATCGTGGGCGGAGCGGCGGGCGCCACCGAGCAACTCGCCCGTTGGCGCTGGTGCCTGGTGCCCAGCGCCGAGGCGCAAGAGATGCTGACGGACGGTAGCGAAGGGGGCGGCACATGAGCATGCAGGCATTTCGAACCCATGTGTTTCCACTGGTGCGGCCCCTGGCCTTCCGATGGGGCGCTGTTCTGCTGGTGCAGCTACTGGCCTGGGGTGTTCTATGGGGTGCGCAGTATGTCCTCCAGCCCGGCTGGCAAAAATCCGAAACCCAGGCCCAGGCCGCCCAGGCGCAGTGGGACGAGGCCCAGGCCGAGCAGGACGATCTGACCGCCCACCGCAGTCGTTTTGAACAGCTCAAGGCGGCCGGCCTGGTGGGCGGTGATCCCCGTGCCGCCTGGGTGGACGACCTGCTGCGCGCCGCACGCGACCAGGGCCTGCAGGAGCGGCTGGGCTTTACCCTGGCGGCACCCGAGGCGCTGGAGCTGGACCAGGCCGAAGCGGCGGGCGCACAGGTCCGGCGCCATGTGCTCGAATACAGCCTGAACCGTGTACATGAGATCGAGGCTCTGCAGTTCATGCAGCGCTTTCACCAGGACCACGCCCTGATTGCACGGCCCATGGCCTGCTGGCTGGAACTGCCTACGCCCGAAGGCCTGACGGCGCGCTGCCGTGTCAACTTTCTGCACATTGACCCTGCTGCTGCGGCTGCCCACAATGAAGCGTCGTGAACCTTTCACCATGAAAACCACCGCGCTGCCTGCAGTGTCTGCCGTCCTGGCCAGTGTGCTGGTGGCCGCAGCGTGGCCAGCGCCAGCAGTCGCCGCGCCTTCGTTGCAAACGACCGATGCCGCGCAGCTGTGGCCGCGCCTTTTCTACAACGCGGCGCAGCGCCGAGCCATCGAACAGGCGCGCATTCCTGCAGGGCCTGAAACCGTGCCTGCCGCGGCCGCAGCCGGGCCTGTCGGCCCCAGCGCTTCGCCCCATTTCGTATTGCAGGGCATGGCCCAGGGTCGCAGGGGCGCCAGTGCCTGGATCAACGGCGAAATGCTGGAGCAGGGCGAAACCATCGCGGGTCGCACCGTGCGGATCGAGCCGCTGGTGGTGCGCTTGCAACAGGCAGGCCAGCCCGACATCGTGCTGCGTCCTGGCCAGCAAGGCACCTCGGCAGAACCGGCTGTGCAAGACCTTGTTCCCCCCGGATCATTTCATAAAAAATAAGGCTCTAGCGCTTTATTGATAAGCGGTGATAGCTATCGAAATCATAGTAATGACCACGTCCGACATGCACCACCCCACCCACAGCGCCCCAGGCGCCAGGGGCTTCACCCTGGTCGAAATGGCCCTGGTGCTGCTCATCGTGGGCTTGCTGGCCGCCGTGTTCCTGCCTGCCACCAACACCCTGCTGGACAACAACCGCCGCAAGGAAACCCGCGCCAAGCTCGAAGCGCTGGAGCAGGCGATGGTGCGGTTTGTGATGGTGAACCGGCGCCTGCCGTGTCCGGCAGACGGGGATTTGCCTCCGGGCAATGCCAACCAGGGGCTGGAACTGGCGGCCGGAGGCGCATGCACGGCCCTGGCCTTGACCAATGGCGTCGTGCCCTGGCGCAGCCTGGGCGTGGCGCAGGGCGATGCCCTGGATGCCTGGAACACCATGATCAGCTATCGGGTGTGGGGTGGGGCAGGAGTTGTCCATTCGCTCACGTTGCCCAACGGCATGGACATGTCGGCCTGCGACCCAGCAAAGGCGGGGCCAACTGTTGCCGGTGCATGCGATTCGGCAACCAGTCCACTCAATTGGCTGACAGTGGATGCTTCAGTCAATGCCCGAGGGTTTCGTGTTTGTAATGATTCGCCATGTGCCACGGGCAACGTTGTGGCCAGCAAGGCCGCTGGCAACGGCGTAGCCTATGTGTTGATCAGCCATGGCGCTAACCGCTTTGGTGGGTTTACTGCCGATGGCAATTACCTTGGCACTTCCAGTGGTCCTGCGCCGGGGCCATTGGAGAACATCAATCGCAATACTCTGGCGTTGCGCGCCACAAGCCCCAACGATTTCTATATCGATACCGAGTTCAGAGAGGATCCGGCGGCCTACTACGATGACATTGTGCTACGCCCCACGACTATTTCTGTGGCTATGGCGGCGGGTCTTGGCCCGCGCAAGCCCTGATAGATCGGGTTGCCCATGGTCCTGTCGCCCCCTTCCTCGCGTCTCTTGGCTTTTCAGGCTCGGCAAAAGGGCGGGGCAGTGCTGGCGGTCATCGCCGGGTTGGTTGTGGTCGCTGCATCGACACTGGCCATCCGCATGGCCCGCCAGGTGGAGGCGAGGACGGAACTGCAGCAGCTGACACAGGCGCGCATGGAGCGCATTCGGGCGGCTTTGCATGCCCATGCAGCCAGCCAGGGACGGCTTCCCTGTCCAGCCAATGGTGCGCAGGACACGGGGCTGGCAGTGCCTGCTGCTGCCGTGTTGAGTTGCCCGCCCGTAAGCAGTAATGGGGCTGTGCCGTGGGTCACTCTGGGCTTGCAAGCAGATGATGTCCTTGACGGTTGGGGGCGAAAGATTTCCTACCGTGTTCCAGATAGTTTGGTTCAAGTCGACGCAGTTAAAAGTTCCAATTCATCGACGGCAGGGTTGAAAGTCAAAGACTACCTTGTCGATCGTTATAAATTGGCCTGGGTATTGATCAGTCATGGATCCAGCGGATTGGGGGCTTGGCGCGTCTTCTTGCCGCAGATGGCTCTTCCTGGAGCCGGGGGCAATGAATGGGACAACACCCAGGCGGCGCCTGTCGAGTTTTTCCGGAGAGGGGAGGCCTTGGTAGACCCGGCTACGGGCGTGGAATATGCGTTAAATAACGCGGCACATTTTGATGATGTACTGTTGTACGAATCGATTGAAGATCTGAAAAATCGTTCAGGCTTTGATTTGAATACCAGGATGACCACGAGGCGTCTTGACTCTGGGCCTGGGGGAAAAGTCACCTACACCGGCAGAAACGCCAACACCGCATCGATCACCTTTGACAGTGCCACTGAGTGGGGCGATATAACCGTAAGCTCACCTGGAGGCAACATATCGCGCAATGCCTACGGTACCGGCATTGGTGTGTGTTCTGGCGCGTGCAATGACGATGCTACCGCCGCTTTGGATGCCAGCAAGAAGCTTGCTTTCAAACTTGACGTCGGGAAAACAGCGCAGAAATTTTCCATAGGAATTCTGAGCATCGAACCCACAGTGGAGTTTTTGCTGACCTTCAAGAACGGGGGAATTCCTGTAGGTTCCTCTGTTCGTGTGCCTTTGCCACCGCCGCCGCCTGCATTGCCTGACCCGCCACCGCCAAAACCGGTGGAACTCGGAAAGCTGGTGAAGTTTGACTACTTGCAACCGAACCCGCCGGGATCGTTTGACGAGGTGGAAATCCAGCCTTTGGGCACTTCCCGCTTCTTCATCGCCAGCATCCGTTTTTGCACGGCTGTTGAAAACTGCAACTGAGGGGCTGCGCCATGCCCCAGGACTTCGAAGACTCCGCCTACGCCCGCGCCAGCCTGCACCGTGCCCTGCATGCCCGCAAGATGCGCCGCCGCTGGCAGCAACTGGTGGGCATCCTGCTGCTGCTGGCGGGGTACATGAGCCTGGCCGTCTCGGCGGACTCTGCCACCGAATGGCTGCTGCTGCGGGTGGTGGGCGGTTTTGTGCTGCTGTTTGTCGGTTTTGCCGTAGCCATTGGCCCCACGGTGGCCGGTTTGCTGGGGGACCATGACTGAGCCGGTGCACAACCCGACTGCCCAGGCTGGCGCAGGGCCCGAAGGGGTGCGTTGCCCCTTGCTGTGGGTGGAGGACGACCCGGTGCTCTCGGACTGGGTGGCGCAGTCGTTGCAGGACGATGGCTGGCCGGTGCTGATTGCGCACGATCGCCTGCAAGCGCTTCAAAAACAAGAGCGTGAAGTACCCAAGAATATTGCCTGCGTAGCCATCTTGGACATGGGGCTGCCGCCAACGCCCGGCCGTCCCGACGAAGGCCTGCGCCTGCTGGCCGAACTGGTGGGGCAGTGGCCCCTGCTGCATGCCATTGTGCTGACCGGCCAGAGCGAAGCCGCCGTCGGCTGCCAGGCGGTGCATGCCGGGGCTTTTGATTTTCTGGCCAAGCCGGTGGGCATGGCCGCCCTGCGGCAGGCGCTGCAGCGTGCGGCGTGGTTTGCGCAGCGCCAGCAGGAGCTGCTGGCCCAGGGGCGCCTGCATCTTTCGGTGTCGGCCGAACTGTCGGAAGGCGTGCGCGAGGCCAGCGACCAGGTGGCCGAGCAGCTCATCCGCCATGTGCTCAATTGCAATGGTTTTAATGTGACCGCTGCCGCGCGCACGCTGGGCCTGGAGCGCGAGCAGCTCTACTACCACCTCAAAAAGTTCGGCATCCAGCGACAGGCGTCCACCGATACGCCCGATGGTACGCCATGAGCCTGCTGCCCTGGCTGCTGGTGGCCCTGGGCCTGGTTCTGCTGCTGGCCGCCTGGGCGGTGTGGCACCGGGGGCGGCGTATCAGCCGCTGCATTGCCCAGTTGCTGGCATTGCCCGCCGACATGCACCCGCTGCGCTGGCCCGACCGCGCCCGCCCGGTGCTTCAGCAGGCGGGTATTGCCGGCTTGCACTGGCAGGGCCAATGGTTTGGCGATGCGGTACAGGGGCAATGGGGCGAGCCCCCAGCACCCAATTGGCCCAGCCAGACCTTGCAGGCCGGGCCGGATTGTCAGATTCTTTTGCGCTGGGCCGATGTGGCCCGCACCGACGAGGCCCGTGGCCTGGCCCTGGCCGTGGTGGATGTGTTTGCACAGACCTGGCTCTCGCGCATGCGCGAGCGTACCCAGGCGGTAGCGGTAGCCCTGGCGCAGCGTGCCCATGTGCAGTTGTACTGGCAGCACGACATGCGCAACCTGGCGCAATGGGTGGGGCTGCTGGCCGAGGAATTTGGCGCGGCCACCCCCGAGCAGTTGCCGCGCCTGGCCCAGCGCCTGCAACGCCAGGCGCCATTGGCGCAGGCCCGGGCGCAAAAGCTGTTGCAGGCCACGCAGGCCCCCGAGCTGCAAGCACCGGACGTGGATGTTGCGTCAAAAGACTGCGTCACTGCAACGGATGTCCCGAAGACGGACGTTCGTACCGTGCTGCGCAATGCGGCCGAACTGGCGGGTCTGTCCATGGAAGTGGAACTGGACGACGCCGTTCCGGGTGTCGGCCTGCAAAGTGCACTGCTGGTGAGCGACGCCGTAGCGCAAGCGTTGGAGCGGGCGCTGGACAATATCTTCTCCAACATTGCCCGTGATCCGGTGGCCCGCCATACAGCGCAGCCGTTGCGCTGCCTGTGCGCGGTGCACCAGGGCATGTTGCAGGGGCAATTGCACACCCCGGCGCTGTCGACCCCCTGGCCCCGGCGGGCGTTCGAGCCACTCAAATCACCCACCGGGTCGGGCATGGGCTTGTACCAGGCGCGGCGCAGTCTGCGCGACGTGGGCGGCGACCTGCAGGCCCACGCTGTACAGGAAGGTGTGCAGTTTGGTTTGACGGTGCCGTTGGCTTCCGGACCAGGGCGTCAAGAAATTTGACTGTGCCTGAGCGTGCAGGGTGAACACAATGCAAGGCATAAGGCGACCATTGGGGTTGCCTGGTTCATGTGTCCAGGAGTCATTCATGAAATCATTGTCCATGCGCAGTTCGCGCCGCCGCGCACAGTCCGGCTTCACGCTGGTGGAAATCGCCATTGTTCTGGTCATCATCGGCCTGCTGTTGGGCGGTGTGCTCAAGGGGCAGGAGCTGATCGAGAACGGGCGTGTCAAGAGCGCTGCGGCCGACATGAATGGCATTACCGCTGCCTACAACAGCTACCTGGACCGCTACCGCAAGCTGCCGGGTGATGATGGCCCAGTTGCCGCGCTGACGGCACGTGGTGCCAGTTGGACCGGTATGGCTGCTGGCGGTAACAATGGCATCGTCAACGTGACCGCAGCACAGGCGTTTACGGGGGGCGGTGAGAACGATGAGTTCTTCCGGCACCTGCGGGCGGCTGGCTTCATCACGGGCAACCCCGCTGATGTCGGCGTGAACGCGTTGCCTGTGAATGCTTGGGGTGGTC
>JAPKHH010000030.1:0-30388 GCA_026647025.1 Giesbergeria sp. | reverse complement strand
ATGCCGGGGTGGGAGGGCAACGTCAATGTGAAATGGCTGCACCGGCTGGAGGTGACCGACGCGCCGGCCTATTCCAAGGATGAGTCGGGCCTGTACACGCAGGTGCTGGCCGACGGACGGATAGAGCGCTTTGCGTTCCACATGGAAGTCAAGTCGGTCATCACCCAGCCCTCCGGCCTGCAGGCCATGCCAGAACCCCAGGGTTTCTTCGAGCTGGCCGGGCTTGCCTGGTCGGGGTATGGCCGCATTGCGCGTGTCGATGTTTCGGTGGATGGCGGGGCCACCTGGGCCCCCGCGCAACTGCATGGTCCGGTGCTGGACCGCGCCTTCACCCGCTTTACGTTCCCCTGGCGGTGGGCGGGGCGCAAGGCGGTGCTGATGAGCCGCGCGATCGACGAGCATGGGCGGGTGCAGCCTTTGCGCAATGAGTGGAAGCGCCGCTATGCCCTGCACTCCTTCAACCACTACAACGCTGTGCAGTCGTGGCGGGTGCACGCTGATGGCCGGGTGGAGAGCTGCTATGTATGACAGGTTGATGCACTTGTTTCAAAGCGGGTATCTCGTTGTTTTGCTGGCAGCGGGGCTATCGCATGCCCAGATGCCACCGGTGATCGGGCTGGGCCTGCCGCTCGAACCCGTGCAGGTGGCACGCCACGCCATCACGGTCTTTCCCGACGGCCGCAACCTGCCGCCCGGGCAGGGGAGCGTGGAGCAGGGCGCAAAGCTCTACCAGGCCCACTGCGCGGCGTGCCATGGAGCACGGGGGATCGAAGGCCCGGCGGCGCGTCTGGTGGGGAGCGATGGGTTTTTCAGCTGGCACGACCCGCTGCGCGTGCTGCGCATTGCCAGCCAACCGTTGCAGGTGCTCTCGGTGGGGGCGAGCTGGCCGTATGCCACGACCTTGTTCGACTACATCCGCCGCGCCATGCCGCGCCAGGCGCCAAAAACCCTGACCGATGACGAGGTCTATGCGCTGACGGCCCATCTTTTGCACCGCAATGGCCTGGTGGATTCCGCTGCGGTGATGAACAGGGAAACCCTGCCGCAGGTGGTCATGCCCGGGCTGGCCAGAACCGTGAATGCGTGGCCACCTTCTTGACGGATGTCAGCTACGTCGCGCTTGCACCATGCCCAGCCGTGCCCGGATGCGTGAAAGCGAGACGTGCGATATGCCCAGATAGCTGGCTACGTGGTGGATGGGGAGGCGTTTTGCCAGACCGCCGTCCATGCCCAGAAAGGCCTGGTAGCGTTCTTCGGGTGACAGGGTCAGCAGTTCGGCCTCGCGCCGGGCCTGTTGGGTAAAAAGATAGCCCATGGCATCGTCCAGCAAGGGTTGCACCTGCGGAAATTGGCGGTGCCAGTGTTGCAGGGTGGCATACGTCAACTCCACGGCCCGGGTCGCCTCCAGCGCCTCGATGGTGCAGGGGCTGGGCAGGGGGAGCGGCGGCATGCTGCCACCGACCCAACTGCCCTGGGTGTGGAAGGATCGGTTGCGCTCGACGCCTTGTTCGCTGAGGTAGTAGAAGCGCACCAGACCGCTTTCGAGAAGCCAGCAGCGATCGCTGGCATCCCCCAGGCGCTGCAGCACGGCACCTGGCCCAAAACTGCGCCGGGGCAGCGCTTGCCACAGCGCAGCCAGCGCGGGCTCGGACTGGACCAGCGCCTGCAGTGCCACGGGCTGGCAGGCCAGACAGGCGCTGGCGGATTGCATATGCGCGCCTATTCGGCGGGCCCGACGGGCAGGCAGCTGCAGAAGAGGTTGCGGTCGCCGTACACATTGTCCACCCGGCCCACAGGCGACCAGTATTTGTTGCTGCGCAGTGCAGCCACGGGATAGGCCGCTGATTCGCGGGTGTAAGGGCGATCCCAGTCCGCAGCCAGCAGGCTCTCGGCAGTGTGCGGTGCGTTCTTCAGGGGATTGTTGTCCTGGGGCAGGGCGCCACTTTCGATCTGGCGGATTTCTGCACGGATGGCGATCATCGCGTCGATGAAACGGTCGATCTCGAACAGCGTTTCGCTCTCCGTGGGCTCCACCATCAGCGTGTTGGGCACGGGGAAGGAGAGCGTGGGCGCGTGGAAGCCGTAGTCGATCAGGCGTTTGGCCACATCCTCGGCCATCACACCGCTGGTGTCCTTGAGCTGGCGCAGGTCCAGGATGCACTCGTGCGCCACATGGCCGTTTTCGCTGGCGTACAGCGTGGGGTAGTGGTCCTTGAGGCGTGCGCTGATGTAGTTGGCCGAGAGGATGGCCGCTTCGGTGGCGGCCTGCAGGCCCTCGGCGCCCATCATGCGGATGTACATCCAGCTGATGGGCAGCACCGCGGCATTGCCCAGCGGGGCTGCGGACACAGCGCCCACGCCACCCGCCAGGCCCGCCGTGGCATGGCCGGGCAGGTAGGGCACCAGGTCTTGCACCACGCACACCGGGCCCACGCCCGGGCCGCCGCCGCCGTGCGGGATGCAGAAAGTCTTGTGCAGGTTCAGGTGGCTCACATCGCCACCGAATTCGCCGGGCGCTGCAACACCCACCAGGGCGTTCAAGTTGGCACCGTCCACGTAGACACGGCCGCCATGCTGGTGTACCAGGGCACACAGCTCTTTGACCTGGGTCTCGAACACGCCATGTGTGCTGGGGTAGGTGATCATCATGCAGGCCAGCTGTGCGCTGTGCTGCTCGCATTTGGCCTGGAGATCGGCCATGTCCACGTTGCCGTTTTCGTCGCACTTGGTCACCACCACCTGCAGGCCCACCATCTGCGCACTGGCCGGGTTGGTGCCGTGCGCGCTGCTGGGGATCAGGCAGATATTGCGGTGTGCGTTGCCCTGTGCGGCATGCCAGGCCTTGATGGCCAGCAGGCCCGCGTACTCGCCCTGGCTGCCTGCGTTGGGCTGCAGGCTCACGCCGGCATAGCCTGTGGCCTGGCAGAGCCAGGCGCGCAGTTGTTCGTCCAGCACGCGGTAGCCCTCCAGCTGGTCGGTCGGGGCGAAAGGGTGCACGTTGGCAAACTCGGGCCAGGTGATCGGGATCATCTCGCTTGTGGCGTTGAGCTTCATGGTGCAACTGCCCAGCGGAATCATGGTGCGGTCGAGCGCCAGGTCCTTGTCGGAGAGCTGGCGGATGTAGCGCAGCATGGCCGTCTCGCTGTGGTGCGTGTTGAACACCGGGTGCCAGAGGTAGCTGCTGGTGCGGCGCAGTTCGGCCGGAATCAGTGGCTCCACGCCCTTTTCAAAGCTGTCGAAGGTCGGAAGGGCCTGGCCGTCCTTGGCGAAAATCTTCCACAACAGCGCGATGTCTTCGCGCGTGGTGGTCTCGTCCAGCGAGATGCATAGGTAGTTTTCGAAGTAAATTCTCAGGTTTGCGCCCATCTGCACTGCGCGAGCAGCTATTGATTTGGTAGCGCCATCGGTCTTCAGGCTGACGGTGTCAAACGTGGCCTGTGCACGTACCGGGGCACCCAATTGCTCCAGGCCCTTGGTCAGGATGGCGGTATAGCTGGCGACACGTTGCGCGATGCGCTGCAGGCCTTGCGGGCCGTGGTACACGGCGTACATGCTGGCGATCACGGCGGGCAGCACCTGCGCGGTGCAGATGTTGCTGGTGGCCTTTTCGCGGCGGATGTGCTGCTCGCGCGTTTGCAGTGCCAGGCGGTAGGCGGGTTTGCCGTGCGCGTCCACGCTCACGCCCACCAGGCGGCCCGGCATGGAGCGCTTGAATTCGTCGCGGCAGGCCATGTAGGCTGCGTGCGGGCCGCCCGCGCCCATGGGCATGCCAAAGCGTTGCGTGGTGCCCACCACAATATCGGCGCCCCATTCACCAGGCGGGGTGATGAGCGTGAGGGCCAGCAGGTCGGCGGCAGCGATGAAGGCTGCCTGTTTGCCGTGGGCCTTTTCCACGTCGGCACGCAGGTCGTCGATGCGTCCGCTGGTGGCGGGGTACTGGGCCAGCACGGCGAAGTAGTCGCCTTCCAGGGCGGCGTTCCATTCCTCCAGCGAGTTGGCCAGCACCACCTCAATGCCCATGGGGGCGGCGCGGGTCTGGATGACCTCGATGGTCTGCGGGTGCGCGTCGCCTGCCACGACGAAACGGTGGCTTGTGCTTTTGACCGAGCGCTTGGCCAGCGTCATGGCCTCGGCCGCTGCCGTGGCTTCGTCGAGCATGGAAGCGTTGGCAATCGGCATGCCGGTGAGGTCGCACACCATGGTCTGGAAGTTGACCAGGGCTTCCATGCGGCCCTGCGAAATTTCGGCCTGGTAGGGCGTATAGGCCGTGTACCAGGCGGGATTTTCGAGGATGTTGCGCAGGATCACGCCGGGTGTGTGCGTGCCGTAGTAGCCCTGGCCGATGAAGCTTTTGAGGACCTGGTTGCGCGATGCAATCGCCTTGAGCTCGGCCAGCGCCGCAGCCTCCGACGCGGGCGCCGGAATATCCATGGCGTGGCTGCGCGCAATCGAGCGCGGCACGATGGAGTCGATGAGGGCGCGGCGCGAGGCCTCGCCAATCACCGACAGCATGTGCGCTTCGTCGGCTGCGTCGATGCCGATGTGGCGGGGCAGGAATTCGGCAGCGTTTTCAAGCGCGCCAAGCGGCAGGGCGGATTGCATCAGCATGGGCAGTCTCGGCAGGGATCAGGCGTTCTTGGCGAAGTCGGAGTAGGTGGTTTCGTCCATCAGGTCGGCCAGTTGGGCCGCATCGGACAGCTTGACCTTGAAGAACCAGCCGGCGCCCAGCGGGTCGGTGTTGGCCAGCGAGGGGTCGGCGCGCAGGGCTTCGTTCACTTCCACCACTTCGCCCGCAACGGGAATGTAGATGTCGGCAGCGGCTTTGACGGACTCGACCACACCGGCCACGTCACCCTGGGCAAAGCGGGCGCCCACGGCGGGCAGATCGACAAAAACGACGTCGCCCAGGGCATCCTGGGCGTGCACCGTGATGCCGACGACGGCGGCGTTGGTATCGGCAACGTTGATCCACTCGTGGTCTTTGGAAAATTTGACGGTCATGGGAGATCTCCTGGAAAGATGATGAAAAGGGGGACTGTAGCCGCTGCCTACCTGGCGGTCATCCGCGGTAATAGCGGGTGGGCACGAAGGGTGCGGCGCTCACCTTCATGGGCACGGGCTTGCCGCGCACCATGGCAAAAAGCTCAGTTCCTGGTGCGGCGTAGTCCGGGCCGACGTAGGCCATGGCAATGGGTTGATTGAGTGTGGGGCTCAGCAGACCGCTGGTGACCTGGCCGATGTGCTGGCCGTCCATGTTTTCCAGCACTGCAGGTTCGCGCACTGGCACGCGCTCGGTGGCGACCAGGGCGACGCGTTTGCGTGTGAGGCTGGCGGGGTTGTCCAGCTGTGCCAGCACCTTGTCGGCACCCGGGAACCCACCGGCCCGTGCGCCACCCGTGCGGCGTACTTTTTGAATGGCCCAGTTCAGGGCGGCTTCCACGGGTGTGGTGGTGGTGTCGATGTCGTTGCCGTAGAGGCACAACCCGGCCTCCAGGCGCAGCGAGTTGCGTGCGCCCAGGCCAATCGGCTTGACCTCGGGTTGGGCCAGCAGGGCGCGGGCCAGGGTTTCGGCCTGCGCGGCGGGCACGGAAATCTCGAAGCCGTCTTCACCTGTGTAGCCGCTGCGGGTGACAAAGCAGTCGCAGTCGGCAATGGTGAAGTCGCCCCCGGTCATGAACACCAGTTGCTCCACCCCGGGCGCCAGGCGGGCCAGCGCTGTAACGGCCTGGGGGCCCTGCAAGGCGAGCAGGGCGTGGTCGGGCATGGGGACCACCTGGCAGCGCATGCCGATGCGTTCCTGGATGTGGGCCATGTCGCCCACCTTGCAGGCGCCGTTGACGATGACGAAGATCTCGCCATTGCCCTTGTTGAAGAACATCAGGTCGTCGATGATGCCGCCCTCGTCATTGAGCAGCAGGCCGTAGCGTTGCTTGCCCACGGGCAGGTCGATCACATCCACGGGCATCAGGGTCTCGAACGCGGCGGCGGCATCGCGCCCCACCAGGTGCAACTGGCCCATGTGCGACACATCGAACAGGCCGGCAGCCTGGCGGGTGTGCAGGTGCTCGGCCATCAGGCCTGCCGGGTACTGCACGGGCATGGAATAACCGGCAAAGGGCACCATGCGGGCGCCCAACTCCAGGTGCAGGGCGTTCAGGGGCGTGGAAAGCAGCGGGGCAGTGGCAGGGGCAGACATGGCGGACTCCGGGGCAAAGGGGGGCCGCAGCCAAGGGGCTGCGGGTTTTGCCTGCTGTCCGCTTTACCTGAGAGATTCACCGCAGCGCCCTGGCTGGCCCTGCGGTTTGCTCCTTCGGTGGATGGCCTGCACCTGCAGCGCGACCATCTCTCTCCAGCAAGGAACGCCGGCATCGCTGCGGGCGCTTGTCAGTCCTTTTGCCTGAGCGTTCGGCGGGTGCCTGCGCCTTCGGCGGTGCCGCTCACGCTTCGGGGCGAAGTGCGGGGCGCTCTCTCCTGACCGGGCGGATTCTACCTACTTTGCATAGACGAGATCGCGCAACCCGAGCGAAATCGACGGGAAGTACGTGATGAGCAGCAGGCAGACCAGAATTACCACAACGAAAGGCAGCAGGCTCCCGACGATGCGGTCCAGCGAGATGCGCGCCACCGTGCACGCGGCAAACAGGTTCACGCCAAAGGGCGGCGTCACCATGCCCAGCGCCAGGTTCACCACCATGATCAGGCCGAAGTGCACGGGGTCCACCCCGAAATGCTGCGCCACGGGCGCCAGGATGGGCGCCAGCACGATGATGGCGGCGCTGGTCTCGATGAACATGCCGATGAAGAACAGCGCCACATTCACGCCCAGCAGAAACAGCGCAGGTGATTGCAGCACGGCTTCGAGCCAGTGGCCAATGGCGTCGGGCACACCGGCGCGGGTGATGAGGAAGGCAAACAGCCCGGCATTGGCGATGATGAACATGATCACCGACGACGAAATGACCGAACGCCGCAGCACGGCGGCCAGGTCTTTGATGCCGATCTCCCGGTAGATCACGATGCCCACCAGCAGTGCATAAAACACCGCCACGGCCGATGCCTCGGTGGGGGTGAAGACGCCGCCGTAGATGCCGCCCAGGATGATGACCGGCATGAAGAGTGCCCAGCCCGCTTGCAGCGTGGCGCGGCCCAGTGGCATGCGGCCCTCGCCATCGGTCTTGCCCCAGCCTCTCCATTTGCACCACAGCCAGACGAACAGCATCAGCGAGCCTGCAATCAACAGCCCTGGGCCAAAACCCGCGATGAACAACTCGCCAATGGAAACCTCTGCGCTCACGCCGTACAAAATGAGCGGGATGGAGGGCGGAATCACCACGCCCAACTCGGCGGCTGTGGCCTGCAGCGAAGCGGCGTAGGTGACCGGGTAGCCGTGCTTGACCAGCGCTGGAATCAGGATGGCGCCAATCGCAAAGGTGGTGGCCACCGACGAGCCCGAGACGGCTGCAAAAATCATGCAGGTGAGCACGCAGGTCATGGGCAGGCCACCCTGCACGCCGCCCACCAGGCTCTTGGCAAACTCCACCAGGCGGCGCGAGATTCCGCCCGACTCCATCAGGTTGCCCGCCAGAATGAAAAAGGGAATGGCGGCCAGCGGAAACTTGTTGATCGCGCCAAACATCTCCTTCACCGAGATGAGCATGTGTGCGTTGGATGCCTGGATGCCCAGGATGGACGCCAGCCCAATCGACACTGCCACCGAAATGGTGAGCGCAAAGCACAGCACCATGGTGGAGATCATCACGACACTCATTGCGCGGTCTCCAGTTCCATGCGGCGCGGGTCGATCAGGTTGCCCACGATGCCCAGGGCGCTGAACACGCCGCCCACCGGCAGTGCCACATAGGCCCAGAACATCGACAGCGATTCCAGCCCCGCCATGGTCTGCACGCGCCCGCGCACCGCATAGTCCCAACCCCACCACACGATGATGGCAATGAGCGTGAGCGCCGCCAGCGCCACCACCCCATCGAGCACGCGGCGCAGGCGCGGGGGGCTCCAGCGGTAGAGCACGTCCACGCTCACCATGGCCCCCTGGCGGAAGGCCGTGGGGATGGCCAGGAACACCATCCAGATCAGGCTGAAGCGGATCAGCACCTCGGTCCACTCGGCCGGTTGCTCCAGCACGAAGCGCATGATGATCTGGAACATGCCCAGCGCGGCCGCCAGGGCCAGCATCGCGCAGGCGCACCACAGCGACAAGGCACTGGTCCAGCGCTCAAGGGTCAGGAAGGCGGTTTTCATGGGCGCGGTTGCCAGGCTCGCAGACAGTGCAGTGGTTTCAAATGAAAACGCCCGTTATCGCAATAGATACGGGCGCTGTAAGCTACAAAAAATGTAGCGTTTGAGGTCTACTTGTAGTTGCGAATCTTGTCCAGGTTGGCCTTGCCGAACTGCTTTTCAAACTCGGCGTTCACAGGAGCCAGTGCCGCCACGAACTTGGCTTTGTCCACGTTGTCGATCACGGTCATGCCCTTGGCACGCAGGTCGGCCACGCCCTTGGCGTCGTCCTCGTCCACGCGGGCGCGGTTGGCCTTGGCGCCTTCTTTTGCGGCATCCAGAAAGGCCTGCTTGTCCTGGGCGGACAGCTTGTCAAACGACGCCTTGTTCATCAAGAAGATACAGGGCGAATACACATGGCCGGTGAGCGTGAGGTGCTTTTGCACCTGGTCGAACTTGGCCGAGATGATGACCGGCAGCGGGTTCTCCTGGCCATCGACCGTGCCTTGCTGCAACGCGGTGAACACTTCGGGGAAGGCCATGGGCGTGGTGATGATGCCAAAGCCCTTGTAGGCAGCGATGTGCACCGGGTTCTCCATGGTGCGCATCTTCAGGCCCTTGAGGTCGTCGGGCGTGTTCACGTCGCGCTTGCTGTTGGTCATGTGACGGAAGCCGTTTTCGGCCCAGGCCAGCGCCTTGAAACCCTTGGCGTCAAACTTGGTCAGCATCTCCTGGCCGATGGGGCCATCCAGCACGGCGCGGGCGTGCGCCTTGTCGCGGAACAGGAAGGGGACGTCAAGAATCTTGGCGTCCGGGACGAAGTTGGGCACCGGGCCGGTGGAACTGAAAGCCAGCTCCTGCGTGCCCAGCTGGACTGCTTCGATGGACTCGCGCTCGCCACCCAGGGCGCCGTTGTAGAAGGTCTGAACCTTGTAGCGGCCCCCGGTGCGCTTTTCCACTTCCTTGGCAAAGACGTCGATGGCCACGCCCTGGTGCGAGTTCTGCGCCGTGGAGATGCTGATGCGCATGGTGGTCTGCGCAGCGGCACCGGCCACCAGGCCGAATGCGAGGCCCAGGCCAAGGACGAGTTTGTTCAGTTGCATGGTGACTCCTGTAGGGGGACGAATGGTGGCACGGTTGGCGGTGCTGGGCCGTGAGAACGGCTCAGGAAATTATGGAGGGCTCGCCGGTACCGATGTATCCGGGTTTGTGCTGGTAAGTGTGCATACCAACCACACATGCAGAGCAGGGACATGCAGGGTCCGACATGCACGCGAGGGCAGCCTGTGCCAAGCGCCCCGGTCCGGCGGTAACCAGCCGGGGCCTTGCCATTTTGTGCGTTCCGGTAAGAGCGCCTTGAGGAGACAAGTGTGCCGTGCAGCGTCTGGATGTATTTTCTGTATTTGCGGTGAAATTGTTGATTGTCAGAAAAATTTTCCATAAAAATGAATTTTGTAGAACAATGCTATTTATGGACCGTACTGACAGAAAAATTCTCGCTGTTCTGCAGGCCAATGCCCGCGCCAGCCTGCAGGAGATTGGCCAGGCCGTGGGGCTGAGTGCCTCGCCCTGCTGGGGCCGCATCAAGAAGATGGAAGAGGCCGGGGTGATCGAAGGCTACACCGTGCGCATCAACCCCCAGGCGCTGGACCTGGCCGACACGGTGCTGGTGCAGGTCACGCTCGACAGCCATTCCGACAATACCCTGGAAAAGTTCGGCGAGACGCTGGCCAGCATGCCCGAGGTGATCGAGGCGCACCTGGTCTCGGGAGACTACGACTACCTGCTGCGCGTGGTGGTGAAAGACACGCGCGACTATGAGCGTCTGCTGCGCGAAAAGCTCTACAAGATCAAGGGGATTCGCCACAGCCGATCCAGTTTTGTGCTGCGCACGCTGAAGAAGGCGGATCTGCCGTTGTCGGCCTACTGAAGTTTCAATAAAAATGGCTTGTAGCGCTTTGTGGCAAAGCGTTATTAGCTATTGAAAAAGGAGCGTACGACCATGGGTGTCGAGATTCCCAAACAGGCCCGCGCCGATGCGGTAGCCTCCATCGAGCGGTATTTCCAGGATCAACTGGAGCAACGCATCGGCAACATCGCCGCCAGCGCGCTGTTGGGTTTTTTCCTGGAGGAGGTGGGGCCGCTGGTCTACAACCAGGCGGTGGCCGACGTGCAGGAGCGCTTGCTGCAGCGTGTCGAAGAACTGGACATCGAGCTGCACCAGGACGCCTTTGCCTACTGGCCACGCCAGGAACGCGAACGCCGGGCGCGCAGCCGATAAAAAAGGGCCTGCGCTGGCAGGCCCTTGGGTTGGCTTCTCAGGACATCACATGCCCGAGTAGTTGGGGCCGCCGCCGCCTTCGGGTGTGACCCACACGATGTTCTGCGTCGGGTCCTTGATGTCGCAGGTCTTGCAGTGCACGCAGTTCTGCGCGTTGATCTGCAAGCGCTGTGCGTTGCCGCCTGCCGCTTCGTCGGGCACGAACTCGTACACCCCGGCCGGGCAATAGCGGGCTTCGGGCCCGGCGTACTTCGCCAGGTTGATCTTCACTGGTACGCTGGCATCCTTGAGCGTGAGGTGCGCGGGTTGGTTTTCGGCGTGGTTGGTGTTGCTGATGAACACGCTCGAGAGCCGGTCGAAGGTGAGCTTGCCATCGGGCTTGGGGTAGACGATGGGCTTGCACTCGGCTGCGGGCTTGAGGTAGGCGTGGTCGGGTTTGTCGCGGTGCAGTGTCCACGGGATATGGCCGCGCAGCACGAAATGCTCGAAACCGTTCATCAGCGTAGCGGTGGTCAGGCCGTACTTGAACCAGTTCTTGAAGTTGCGGTCCTTGTTCAGCTCGGTGTGCAGCCAGCTTTCCTCGAAGGCTTTGGGGTAGGCGCTCAGTTCGTCATGCTGGCGCCCGGCCACAATGGCGTCGTAGGCCGCTTCGGCGGCCAGCATGCCGGTCTTGATGGCTGCGTGGCTGCCCTTGATGCGGCTGACGTTGAGGTAACCGGCATTGCAGCCCACCAGCGCACCACCGGGGAATACCGTTTTGGGCAGCGCGCTGATGCCGCTGGCGTTGATGGCCCGCGCACCATACGACAGGCGCTTGGCCGTGACTTCGCCCTGGGCGTTTTCGAAGTAGTAGCGGACGTTGGGGTGGGTCTTCCAGCGCTGGAATTCTTCGAACGGGCTCAGGTAGGGGTTGGTGTAGCCCAGGCCGGTGACGAAGCCCACTGCCACCTTGTTGTCTTCCAGGTGGTACAGGAAGGCGCCGCCATAGGTGCTGCTGTCCATGGGCCAGCCGGCGGTGTGCATCACAAAGCCGGGCTGGTGGCGGGACGGATCGATTTCCCACAGTTCCTTGATGCCGATGCCAAAGCTCTGGGGATCGCGGTTTTCGTCGAGCTTGTAGCGTGCGATCAACTGTTTGCCCAGGTGGCCGCGCGCGCCTTCGGCAAACACGGTGTACTTGGCGTGCAGTTCCATGCCGAGCTGGAAGTCGCCCGTGGGTTCACCTTCCTTGCTGATACCCAGGTTGCCGGTGGCCACGCCCTTGACGGAGCCGTCGTCGTTGTACAGCACCTCGGCGGCGGCAAAGCCAGGGAAGATTTCCACCCCCAGCGCTTCGGCCTGCTCGCCCATCCATTTGGTCACGTTGCCCAGGCTGACGATGTAGTTGCCGTGGTTGTGCGCAAACGGCGGCAAGACCATGTTGGGTACGCGAAAGCCCGAGCGCTCACTCAGGAAGATGTAGGCGTCGTCGGTCACGGGCTGGTTCAAAGGTGCGCCGCGCTCCTTCCAGTCGGGGATCAGTTCGGTCAGCGCCTTGGGGTCCATGATGGCGCCCGAGAGGATGTGCGCGCCCGGCTCCGAGCCTTTTTCCAGCACCACGACCGAGACATCCTGGCCTTTTTCTGCGGCCAATTGCTTGAGGCGGATGGCGGTGGCCAGGCCGCCGGGGCCGCCACCCACGACCACCACGTCGTATTCCATGGCTTCGCGAGGACCGAATTGGGCGAGGATTTCTTCGTTTGTCATGTGCTTCTCGTCGGGCATTTGATAATGGGATGATTTTCTACAAACAGGGGGCGTAACCTCTGTCCGTCGTGCGACTGATTGTATTCATGGAATATAGACAATCGAACGACCGTTCTTTTTTGTTCAGTGGAGAGACTCTAAATGGCCTACAGCATCGATTTGTCCGGACGTGTCGCTTTTGTCACGGGGGCCTCCAGCGGTCTGGGAGCACAGTTTGCCCGAACCCTGGCCCGCGCCGGTGCCGGTGTGGTGCTTGCCAGCCGCCGCATTGAAAAACTCAAGGAATTGCGTGCGCGCATCGAGGGGGAGGGCGGTGACGCCCATGTGGTCGAGCTGGACGTGACCGACCACGACTCCATCAAATCCGCCGTGGCACACGCCGAGACCGAAATGGGCTCGATCGACATCCTCGTGAACAACTCGGGCGTGAGCACCACGCAGCGCATCCAGGACGTGACACCGGAAGACTACGACTTCATCTTCGACACGAATGTGAAGGGCGCCTTCTTTGTGGCACAAGAGGTGGGCAAGCGCATGCTGGCGCGTTCGCGCGGCGCTGCGCCCGGCAGCTTTACCGGTGGGCGCATCATCAACATCGCGTCGATGGCGGGCCTGAAGGTGCTGCCGCAGATTGGCGCCTACTGCATGAGCAAGGCGGCGGTGGTGCAGATGACCCGCGCCATGGCGCTGGAATGGGGGCGCTTTGGCATCAACGTCAACGCCCTGTGCCCGGGGTACATCGACACGGAGATCAACCACGACCATTGGCGTACCGAGCAGGGCCAGAAATTGATCGCCATGCTGCCGCGCAAGCGGGTCGGCCAGCCGCAAGACCTCGACGCCCTGATCGTGCTGTTGGCCAGCGACCAGAGCCATTTCATCAACGGCGCGGTGATTGCCGCGGATGATGGTTTTGCAGTGTGATTTGTGCGGGAGACGCTGGTTGTGAAGATTGAGATTCCCGAGACAAAGAAGCTGGTGTACGAAATGCGTCTCCCCATCCGCTGGGGCGACATGGATGCCATGGGGCACGTGAACAACACCGTGTATTTCCGCTACATGGAGACGGTGCGTATCGAGTGGATGCGCTCCGTGGGCTGCAACCCTGACCCACTGGGCCAGGGGCCGGTGATCGTCAACGCCTTCTGCAATTTCTACAAGCAGCTGGAATACCCGGGCGATGTGCTGGCGAAGATGTATGTGAGCGACCCGGGGCGCACCACCTTCGAGGCCTGGTGCACGCTGGAGCGCAGCGACCAGCCGGGCGTGGTGTACGCCGCCGGAGGCGCCACCACCATCTGGGTCGATTTTCCGCAGCAAAAGGCGATGACCCTGCCGGACTGGATGCGGGTGCTGGTGACGGCGTAAAGCGCGCTTGCAGCGGGCAAGCGCAACAGCGCTGAAATTTCAAGCGAAATTGGCCTCCAGCGCTTATCCAGTAAGCGCTAGTAGCTATCAATCCAGGAGTTTTACTTCTGCCGCGGCACCCGCCCCATCAGGTAGAACTCGGGGTTGGGTTGCATGCCGGCAAAGCTGGCCATGCGGTTGGACAGGCCAAAGAAAGCGGTGATCGCGGCGATGTCCCAGATGTCTTCGTCATCAAAGCCATGGGCGTGCAGGGCCTCGAAATCGGCGTCGTTGATCTCGTGCGATTGCAGGCACACCTTCATTGCAAAGTCGAGCATGGCGCGCTGGCGGGGCGTGATGTCGGCCTTGCGGTGGTTGACGGCCACCTGGTCGGCCACAAAAGGTTTTTTCTCGTAGATGCGCAGGATGGCGCCATGGGCCACCACGCAGTACAGGCATTTGTTGGCGGCACTGGTCGTGGTGACGATCATCTCGCGGTCACCCTTGGTCAGGTTGCTCGTGCGGCCTGCGCTTTCGGGCTCCATCAGTGCGTCGTGGTACGCAAAAAAGGCGCGCCACTCGGCCGGGCGGCGGGCGAAACCCAGAAACACGTTGGGAATGAACCCGGCCTTTTCCTGCACCGCCAGGATTTTGGTACGGATGTCTTCCGGCAGGGTGTTGAGGTCGGGGGCAGGGTAGCGGGCGCTCATGGGTTCTCCTCGGTTGTAGGGGTCGGTAGATGATACGTGCACAGACCTTATACGATGAAAAACGCCCGGCACAGGCCGGGCGTTGCGGACCCCTCGCAGTCGCTCAGCCCGCCTTGAGCGCTGCCAGCGCCTTGGCGACACCGGCGCCGTAGGCCGGGTCGGCCTGGGTGCAGTGCGCAATGTGGCGCTGCTGGATGGCTTCGGAGGCGCCACCCACCGAGCGCGCGGTATTCTCGAACAGCACTTGCTGCTGCGCCGGTGTCATCAGGCGGAACAGCTTGCCCGGTTGCGAGAAGTAGTCGGTGTCTTCGCGGTGGTTCCAGTGGTCTGCTGCGCCTTCGAGCGACAGCGGCGGCTCGGCAAAGTCGGGCTGCTCCTGCAGTGCGCCTTTGCTGTTGGGTTCGTATCCCACTTCGGCGCCGTTGTTGCTGTCCACACGCATTGCGCCGTCGCGGTGGCTGCTGTGGAACGGGCACCGGGGCGCGTTCACGGGGATCTGGTGGTGGTTGACGCCCAGGCGGTAGCGCTGTGCGTCGCCGTAATTGAACAGGCGCGACTGCAGCATCTTGTCCGGCGAGAAGCTGATGCCGGGCACCACGTTGGCCGGGTTGAAGGCCAACTGCTCGATCTGCGCGAAATAGTTTTCGGCGTTGCGGTTGAGTTCCATCACGCCCACGTCGATCAGCGGATAGTCGGCGTGCGGCCAGACCTTGGTCAGATCAAACGGGTTGAGGTGGTAGGTGGCCGCGTCTTTCTCGGGCATGACCTGGATCTTCAGATTCCAGCGCGGAAATTCGCCGTTGTCGATGGCGTTGAGCAGGTCGGACTGCGAGCTCTCGCGGTCGTGGCCTACCAGTTCGGCGGCTTCCTGGTCGGTCAGGTTTTCAATGCCTTGCTGCGTGACCAGATGGAACTTGACCCAGAAGCGCTCATTTTGCGCGTTGATAAAGCTGAAGGTGTGGCTGCCAAAACCGTGCATGTGGCGGTACGACTTCGGGATACCACGGTCGCTCATCACGATGGTGATCTGGTGCAGTGCTTCGGGCAGCAGGGTCCAGAAGTCCCAGTTGTTCTCGGCGCTGCGCATGTTGGTGCGCGGGTCGCGCTTGACGGCGCGGTTGAGGTCCGGGAACTTGAGCGGGTCGCGCAGGAAGAACACCGGCGTGTTGTTGCCCACCAGGTCCCAGTTGCCCTGCTCGGTATAGAACTTGACGGCAAAGCCCCGGATGTCGCGCTCGGCATCGGCTGCGCCGCGCTCACCGGCCACGGTGGAAAAGCGCGCCACCAGTTCAGTCTTTTTGCCAATGGCCGAAAACAGGGCGGCCTTGGTGTAGCGGGTGATGTCGTGCGTGACGGTAAACGTGCCGAATGCGCCCGAACCCTTGGCGTGCATGCGCCGCTCGGGAATCACTTCGCGCGCAAAGTGGGCCAGTTTTTCGAGGTGCCACACGTCCTGCAGCAGCATGGGGCCGCGGCGGCCTGCGGTGATCACGTTCTGGTTGTCGGGCACGGGTGCGCCGGCGGCGGTGGTCAGTTTGGACATGGCAAATTCCTTTCGTGGTGAGGAGGGGCCCCACCCGGGCTCCTGGGGTGTGGCGGGTTCGGTGTTTTGCTATCGATTCGTGGTTTATTATTTTCTTTTGCTATGAATTGCACAAGGCTGCAGCCATAGTATTTCTCCAAGTCGCTCATAGCCTTGATGCAGGCCATGGACGCGGCGGATTTCATTTTTTCAAGGAGGACGCAGATGGATGCAGCGCAGCAGGCGATGTTTGACAAGGGATTGGCGACCCGCAAGGAAGTGATGGGCGAAGACTTTGTGGCCCGCGCCTTTGCCGGGATGACGGAATTCACCGAGCCCTTGCAGGAGCACATCACCCGTGCGGCCTGGGGCGATGTGTGGCAGCGCGGTGTGCTTGACCGCAAGACGCGCAGCCTGGTGACCGTGGCCATGCTGACGGCCCTGGGTCGGGGCCATGAGCTCAAGGGCCATGTGCGCGGCGCCATGAACAACGGCGCCAGCGTGGCCGAAATCCAGGAGGTGCTGTTGCACGCCGCGATCTACTGCGGCATTCCGCTGGCGGTGGACGCGTTTCGCGTGGCGACCGAGGTGGTGGAACCGCCGCCTAACCCGTGATCAGCTTGTGTACCAGATCGGCTGCGGTGGATGCGCCGTACTTGCGCATCAGGCGGGCACGGTAGATTTCCACCGTGCGGTGGCTGATCTCCAGGGCGCGGCCGATTTCCTTGGAGGTCAGGCCCTGCAGCAGTCGGGCGGCCACTTCGCGCTCGCGCCCGGTCAGTTCGGCCTTGACAGGGCGCTGCGAGCTGAGGTCTTCAAAGCTCCAGATGCCCGATTCGTGCGGCGCTTCACGGTTGAGCGCACGCCCCGAGACATGGCACCAGAACATCTCGCCATTGGCGCGCTTCATGATGCGGCTGTCGGCGTACAGGCCCTTGGTGTTGAGGATGGGCGCCATGTGGGCGCCCAGGCGCTCGTATTCTTCGGGGCTGGGGTAGAGCATCTGGAACGACTGACCGAGCAGCAACTCGCGCGAGAAGCCGAACATCTCGCAGACATGGCGGTTGCAGTCCACCATCGCCCGGTTGCGCGACAGAATCATGCCCACGGGAGCCATATCGAATGCGAGCCGGTAGTCAACGTCCATAGTGCAATTGTTTAGGGAAAACTACTTATCAAACTAAGTAGTATCGTATCGTACCCAATCTTGTTGAGGAGACCTTCGTGAACAAATTATTTCCCTCGGCGGCCGAGGCTCTTGCGGGCGTGGTCGCAGACGGCCAGCTCATGGCTGTGGGCGGCTTTGGCCTGTGCGGCATTCCGGAGGCGCTGATCGATGCTCTGCGCGATTCGGGGGTGAAGAACCTCACCGTGGTCTCCAACAATGCGGGCGTGGACGGCTTTGGCCTGGGCAAACTGCTGGAAACGCGCCAGATCAAAAAAATGATCTCGTCCTACGTGGGCGAAAACAAGGAATTCGAGCGCCAGTTCCTGGCGGGCGAACTGGAGCTGGAGTTCACGCCCCAGGGCACGCTGGCGGAAAAGCTGCGTGCGGGCGGGGCCGGCATCCCGGCGTTCTTCACCAAGACGGGCGTGGGCACCATCGTGGCCGAAGGCAAGGAACTGCGCGAATTTGATGGCGAAACCTACGTCATGGAGCGCGCACTGGTGCCCGAAGTGTCGCTGGTCAAGGCGCACCGGGCCGACAAATCCGGCAACCTGCAGTTCCGCCTGACAGCACGCAACTTCAACCCGGCCGCGGCCATGGCCGGCAAGGTCTGCATCGTGGAGGTGGAGGAGATTGTCGAGACCGGCGAGATGGTGCCCGACGAAGTGCACCTGCCCGGCATTTATGTGCACCGCATCGTGCACAACCCCCACCCCGAAAAGCGCATTGAAAAGCGCACCATTTCTGAAAAAGCAGGAGCCTGATATGCCGTGGACCCAAGACCAGATGGCGGCACGTGCCGCACAGGAACTCGAAGACGGTTTTTACGTGAATCTCGGCATTGGCATCCCTACGCTGGTGGCCAATTTCACGGGTGACAAGGAAGTGTGGCTGCAGTCCGAGAACGGCATGCTGGGCATTGGCCCGTTCCCCACCGAAGATGCGGTGGATGCCGACCTCATCAACGCGGGCAAGCAGACCGTGACCACCATCCCCGGTTCGTCCATCTTTGGCAGCCATGAGAGCTTTGCCATGATCCGTGGCGGCAAGATCAACCTGTCCATTCTGGGCGCCATGCAGGTCAGCGAGCAGGGCGACCTGGCCAACTGGATGATCCCGGGCAAGATGGTCAAGGGCATGGGCGGTGCCATGGACCTGGTGGCGGGCGTCAAGCGCGTGATCGTGCTCATGGAACACGTGGCGCGCAAGAAGGATGGCACGGAGGACATGAAGATCCTGCCCAGCTGCACGCTACCGCTGACCGGCGTGGGTGTGGTCGACCGCATCATCACTGACCTGGCCGTGATGGACATCACCCCCCAGGGCGTGAAGGTGCTGGAACTGGCGCCCGGTGTGACGTTTGAATTCCTGCAGTCCAAGACAGGTGTGCCGCTGATTCAGTGACACCGCTGCACTGATGTGCATCAAGAAGGCCCGCAACTGCGGGCCTTTGTCTTGCTGTAAGCCGACAATGGGATGTATATGTATATGCTCCCATTTTTTGATCATCTAGCCCATGACCGACACCCTGCTTGAGGCCGGTACCAGCGCCGCTGACAACCCCAACTACCTGCGTGCTGTCACTGACATGTCAGAGCGCTGCGCGGTGGTCACGCAGGATGCGATCTACAGCGCCAATGGCATCAAGCTGGTGGAGAAGGGGGCCCGCATTGACAGCCGCCTGTACGACCGGCTGGTACAGCACAAGCTGCGCGAGCCGATCGATCAGCACCTTTCGGTCGAAAATGTGGTCAACGTGGCGTCGTTGCTGGACACGGCCCGAACCCTGTGTGAAAAGCTGCCCTTGCTGCGGCTGGTGCAGGCACTGGGTTCGCCAGAGCGCCTGCTGGCTCCCTTGCGCTTCTTGCCTTTGACGGGGCCTGTGGCTTTCAAGTTGACGGTGATGCGCGAGCAGCGCCCCGAACTTTTCCGCCACAGTCTGCAGATGATGTTGGTTTCGCTTTTTCTGGGTATCAAAAATGGCATGAGCGAGCGTGACTGTGTACCGCTGGCTGCTGCTGCCCTGTTGCATGACGTGGGGGTGCTGTACATGGCGCCCGCATGGCGCGACCCGCAGAACAAGGTGACCGGTATCGAGCGCAAGCATTTGGTGGCCCACCCCATCACCGCCATGCTGATGGTGCGCGATGCCCAGGTGTACAGCCGCGCTGTGGAAGATGCCGTACTGGAACACCATGAGCGCATGGATGGCACGGGATACCCGCGGGGGTTGGCCGGGGCGCAGATATCGCCCCTGGGCCGCATCCTCATACTGGCCGAAATGGTGGCGGCGTTCTACGAAAAAGCGATCGACATGCCTGCGCAGCAGCTCTCGCTGGCGCTGCGTCTGAACCATCGCAAGTTTCCAGCCGATCTGGTGGCCCATGTGCTGCCCTTGCTGCAGGAGGAATTGGACCCGGACCGCAGCCAGGCACTGCCCACGGGTGAGCACATCAACGCCATGGCGAGAGCGCTGGTGCAGGCTTTCCAGCAATGGGACGGTGCCAAGGCGGAACAGGGGACGGTGCCGGGCAAGGATGGCCCGGCCGCCTTTGTGGAAGGGCGGCTGCAGTCGCTGCAAAAAGCCTTGACCGAGGCCGGTGCGCACCCGAACCACCAGGTGCAACTCATCGAGCAACTGCAGGGTGATGCCGATGGCCTGGCCGAAGTGGCTTTTGTGGTGCGCGAGGCGCTGTGGCAGCTCGAAAGCATCGTCAACAGCTGCCAGCGCCGATGGCCCGGGGTGCTGGAGGGCGCGCAGCCTGCCGACCTGGCCGTGGCGCGGTGGTGTGACTGGGTGCGCGCCCAGGCATCGGGCACCATCGCAGCGTAGACCGGGCCGCGCCTGAAGTGCGCATGGCATTCCTGCAGCACCATGTATAAAGCCCACCATCCTGCAGTCTTGCCCCTGCGCAACGGGGTCAGTCCCAGTTGTGTCGCGCTGCCGTCGGCAGGCCAGGGCAGCATGCTCGACTTTCTTGCGCAGCGGCTGCCAGCGGTATCACGCGCCCAGTGGCTGGAGCGGCTGGAGGCCGCGGAGGTCGTTGACGAGTACGGGGCCGTGGTCACCCCCGAGCGGGCGTTCCAGCCTGGTATCCGGCTCTATTACTACCGCAGCCTGCCAGATGAGCCGCAATTGCCTTTTGAAGAAGCGGTGCTGTACCAGGACGAGCATCTGCTGGTGGCCGACAAGCCGCACTTCATGCCGGTCACCCCTTCGGGTCGCTATCTTCATCAGACGCTGCTGGTACGGCTCAAGCAGCGCCTGGGACTGGCAGAGCTCTCACCGCTGCACCGTATCGACCGCGAAACGGCGGGGCTGGTATTGTTTTCGGTGCAGCGCAGCACGCGTGGGTTGTACCAGGCGCTGTTTCGCGACCGGCAGATCACCAAGCATTACGAGGCCGTGGCACCGTGGCGTGCTGATGTGGCGTTTCCGCGCGAGCACAGGAGCCGCCTGGAAGAAAGTGCGCAGTTCTTTCGCATGCACGAGGTGCCCGGCACCCCCAACACCCACACTCGCATGGACCTGTTGGAAGTGACCGGTGACTGGGCGCGCTACCGTCTCTCGCCCATCACCGGCAAGCGCCACCAACTGCGCGTGCACATGGCGGCGCTGGGTTTGCCGCTGCGCAACGACGCTTTCTACCCCGTTGTGAATGACCCGCCCGAGGGCGACTACTCAAGCCCGCTGCAGTTGCTGGCGCAGTCACTGGAATTTACCGACCCGCTGACCGGCGAGCGCCGCCATTTTGATAGTGCGCGCAGCCTGCAGCCGCTGGGCTGAGCGGTCTGGAACAAACGGGAGGAGTGGGCTGAGTACGCCGATTCTCAATGAAATCGGGCTGTAGCGCTTGGTGGGCAAGCGCTGTCAGCTATCAAAACTGGAGCGGGTGATGGGAATCGAACCCACGTTATTTGCTTGGGAAGCAAGAGTCCTACCATTGAACGACACCCGCGAAGCTGGCGATTATAGGCACACCGGCCGCAGGGGCCGGGTGCCTTGTGCGAAATAAAAGGCGCCGCCTATTTCTGAATATCCCCCAGGCACAGGTACTTGATCTCCACATAGTCGTCCATGCCATGGTGCGATCCCTCGCGCCCCAGGCCCGACTGCTTGACGCCGCCAAAGGGCACATGCTCGGTGGCCAGGATGCCCACGTTGATGCCCACCATGCCGTATTCGAGCGCCTCGCCCACGCGGAAAATGCGCCCCACGTCGCGGCTGTAGAAATAGCTGGCCAGCCCGAACTCGGTGTTGTTGGCCGCATCAATGGCTTCCTGCTCGGTCTCGAACTTGAAGACCGGGGCAAACGGGCCAAAGGTTTCCTCGGTAGCGCACAGCATGTCGGCGCTGGCATCGGCCACCACCGTGGGCTCGAAGAACTGGCCCGAGCCCAGGGATGGGAGACGTTTGCCACCCGTCACCACGCGGCCCCCCTTTGCAATGGCATCGTCCACATGGCGCTGCACCTTCACGAGGGCGGCTTCTTCAATGAGCGGGCCCTGGTTCACGCCATCTTCAAAGCCGTTGCCTATTTTTGCGGTCGCCACCTTGGCGGCAAACTTCTGCACAAACGCGTCATACACCCCGCTTTGCACATAGAAGCGGTTGGAGCACACACAGGTCTGGCCCGCATTGCGGTACTTGCTGGCAAAGGCCCCTTCGACGGCGCTGTCGATGTCCGCGTCGTTGAACACGATGAAAGGCGCATTGCCGCCCAGTTCCAGCGACATCTTCTTGACGGTGGGTGCAGACTGCGCCATCAGGATGCGGCCCACCTCGGTCGAACCCGTGAAGCTGATGTGGCGCACGATGGGGCTCTCGCACAGCACCTTGCCAATGGCAATGGAGTTGTCGGCATCCGCACACAGGATGTTGAGCACACCGGCGGGAATGCCTGCGCGCTGGGCCAGTTCGGCGGCCGCCAGGGCTGTGAGCGGGGTCAGCTCGGCCGGCTTGATCACCACCGTGCAGCCCGCCGCCAGGGCCGGGGCCACCTTGCGGGTAATCATGGCCAGCGGGAAGTTCCAGGGCGTAATGGCGGCGCACACCCCAATGGGCTGCTTGAGCACCAAGAGGCGCCGGTTGTTGTCAAACTGCGGCAGTGTTTCGCCGTTGACGCGCTTGGCCTCCTCGGCAAACCACTCGACAAAGCTCGCGCCATAGGCGACTTCGCCTTTGGCCTCAGGGAACGGCTTGCCCTGTTCGGCCGTCATGATGCGGCCCAGGTCATCCTGGTGCTGCATGAGCAGATCGTACCACTTGCGCAAGACGATGCTGCGCTCCTTGGCCGTCTTGTTGCGCCATGCGGGCCAGGCGGCGTTGGCAGCATCGATGGCGGCCCGGGCATCCTGGGGGCCCAGGTTGGCCACGTCGGCCAGCTTTAGTCCGGTGGCCGGGTCGTGCACGGCAAAGCGGCTGGCGCCTGCGACCCACTGGCCGTTGATCAGGCCTTCGGTCTTGAGCAGGCTGGGGTCTTTGAGGGGGGCGAGGGGGGTGGACATGGGGGCATCACTCCGGGGAAAAAGGTCAAGGGTAAATACAAAGCGCGCAGGTGGGTGTCACGCAGGCGGTCTTTGCCATGGGTGTAAAAATAATGGGTATTTTTGGCTTCCAGC
Organism: Giesbergeria sp.; assembly: GCA_026647025.1. GTDB lineage: Bacteria > Pseudomonadota > Gammaproteobacteria > Burkholderiales > Burkholderiaceae_C > Simplicispira. The sequence goes on along the minus strand of JAPKHH010000030.1, from coordinate 7,757 downwards.
GCTTTGCTGGAAAGCGCTGACAGCTATCAAAAACAGAGCTTTCCGTCGCATGAAAACGTGGTGTGTGGTCATTGATCGATGATGCGCCGGGCAAAGCGTTCCAGGTAATCCATCAACTGGTGGGCACCGGCCACGGCATGGTCTTCGTTGCCGGTGGCAATGCCTTGCGCCAGGTGCATGTGGGCACGTGCACCTTCGGTCACGTCGCCCTCATGCTGGTAGGCGTACCAGAAGCGGCGGCATTGCACGATGAGCGGGGCCACGCACTTCACGGCGGAATGGTTCTGGCTGGCCTGGTGCACCACGATGTCGAGCTGGTGGTCGGCCAGCATGTAGTCGTCCAGGTCTCCGCGCTCGGCGGCCTGCACCATGGCCTCCCCGCAGCGCAGGATGGCGGCGCGCTGGGGCGCGGTGGCGCGGCGGGCTGCGCATGATGCCAGCAGGCGTTCGAGCGCGCGGCGCGTCTGGATCACATCCAGGTGGTCGGCCAGGTCGATGTTGGACACCTGCAGCCCCCGGCGTGGCAGCTGCACGATCAGCCCGATCGACACCATGCGCAAGAGCGCCTCGCGCACGGGCGTGCGGCCCAGGCCGGTGCTGTCGGTAATGTTCGCTTCCACCACAGGGCTGCCCGGCTGCAGTTGCAGGGTGGAGATCATCGCCTCGATCGCGTCGTAGGCGACGTCAGCGGCACGCCGCTTGGGCTGCATGTCGGGGAGGTGTGGTGCAGTGGAGGAAGTCATGGACGGAGTCAACAGGGCAGGACGCACAAGGGATAGATCTTATGCGCCTGCTCTATGCCGGGCTAGGTCAAAGCGCCGCACCCGCCTTGCGCAGATCGGCAATCTGCGGCGCCTTGGGCAGCCAGAGCTTGTCGAAATCGGCAATGAGGCCATCGGGTTTGAAGTCTGCCGCCGTATGGAACGCGATCGACGTCGCCTTGAACTTCTCGATCAGCCCCGCTTCGGTGGTCACGATGTCGTTGATCTGCGCGTCCAGCGACTGCGCCACCAGGCGGCGGATGAGTTCCTTGTCCTTGGCATCCAGCCCCTGCCAGATGCGGCCCGAGACCAGCGGAGCAAAGGGCATGAACAGCGCATTCATCTGCAGCAGCGATTTGGCGACCTTGTCGAAGCGCTGGTTCCACGAGAACTCGATGTCGGCCTCCAGGCCATCGACCTGGCCGTTGCTCATGGCATCGAACACCTGCGGCGTCGGGATGGGCGTGGGCGCCGCGCCCAGCATCTGGTAGAAGTCGCGGTACACCGGCGTGGGGTTGATGCGCAGCTTCATGCCCTTCAAGTCCGTGGGCACGGTGACATCCTTGGTGGCAAACACGGCGCGCATGCCTGTAATGCCCCAGCCCAGGCCGATCGTACCGGTCTCGCGCGGCAGCACTTCCAGCAGTTTGAGCGCCTGCGGGGTTTTGACCAGCTTGGCCACTGCGGGCGTGGAGCGCACCAGGTAGGGGGCGTTGATCGCCGCCACGCTGGAGACGCGCGAGCCCAGCTCGGCTGCCTGTATCCAGCCCATGTCGAGCGCGCCCGATTGCATCTGCTGCATCATCGCCGCCTCGTTGCCCAACTGGCCCGAGTGGAACACGGTAACGCTCAGGCGGCCATTGGTTTCCTTCTTCAGCGCCTCACCAAATTGCAGCGCGGCGCGGTTCCACGAGTGCCCGGCGGGTGTGATCAGGCCGAGGCGCAATTCCTTGGCTGAATCGGCGCGCACCAGCGAGGGAAAAGCCAGGGGCGAGGCGGCTGCAAAAGCGGCCGCAGAGGTCTGGATGAATTGGCGGCGGGTAGTGGTCATGGGCGTCTCCGGTGGTGGGTCAGGGTTGCGGTGGAACAGGCGGGGCACAGCAGCGCGTCGCGCTACTTGATCAAACCAAGTGAAAGGCTGGGGAACAGCGACAGCACCACCAGCGCCACGCAGCTGATGATGAAAAAAGGCAGGGTGACGATGAACATCTTTCCGGGTTTGGCCCCGGTGACGGCCGACGCCACGAAAAAGCTCAATCCCACGGGGGGCGACATCAGGCCCAGCACGAGGTTGATGACGGCCACCACGCCAAAATGCCGGGGGTCGATGCCGTAGACATCGGTGGCAATGGGCAGCAGGATCGGCACCGTCATGATGAGACCGGGGATGCCGTCAATCACCGTGCCGATGACCAGCAGGATGACGTTGGTCAGCAGCAAAAAAGTGACCGGGTCGTGCGCCACGGTCTGGATCCAGGCGGCCACCGCCTGCGGCACCTTGCCGTAGATCAGCAGCCACGAGAACACGGCGGCGGCGGCCACCAGAAACAGCACGATGGCCGAATACATGGCCGAGCGCAGCAGGATGCGCGGCATGCTGCCAAAGCGGAATTCTTTGGTGACAAAGCGCCCCACCAGGGCCGCTGCCACGGCGCCCACGGCGGCGGCTTCGGTGGGGTTGGCAAAGCCTCCCAGAATGGAGCCGACGATGACGATGGGGATCAGCAGCGTGGGGCTGGCGCTGAGGGCTGTGCGGGCGCGCTGGCGCAGGGTGCGGTATTCGCTGCGCGGGTAGTTGTAGAAGAAGCCCATGCAGGCGATCACCACAAAGAACAGCAGGGTGAGCAGGATGCCGGGGATGATGCCGGCGATCAGCATGTCGCTCACGGCCACCTGGGCCAGCACGCTGTACACGACGAACATCACCGAGGGCGGAATGATGGGCCCCAGCATGCCGCCGTAGACCGTGAGGCCCGCCGCAAAGGTTTTGTCGTAGCCCTGTTTCTCCATCTCGGGCACCATCACCTGCGACATGATGGCCACCTGGGCCGTGGCCGAGCCGATGATGGACGACACCATCATGTTGGCCAGAATGTTCACGTAGGCCAAGCCCCCTTTGACCGAGCCAATGAAGGCCATGGCCAGGTCGACCAGCCGCCGCGTGATGCCGCCGCTGTTCATGATTTCGCCAATCAGGATGAACAGCGGAATGGCGATGAGGCCATAGCTGTCCACACCCGCGAACATCTGCAACGGAAACGACTGGAACAGCACCGTGCTGCCCGAGTTGAGAATGAAAACCACGCCTGCCAGGCACAGGCAGATGCCAATGGGAACGCCCACAAGCAAGATGGCGAGAAAGAAGAGGCTGGTGATCATGATTGGGGATGGCCGAAGTGGTGTGCCGCGTTGGAAATCAGTTCACCGCGTCGGCGCTGACCACATCGAAACCGGGGTGCACCACCCGGGGAGACGCCTCCAGCTCTTCCAGCAGGTTCGCGAAAGCGTGCACGGTGAGGGTCAGCGAGAAGATGGGAAGAATCAGCTGCAACACCCAGGTCGGCCATTCCAGCGTCTGGGTGTGCTCGGTGTAGATGAAATTGAAGCTCGCTTCGGCGTAGTCTTTGGCGTTGAAACCGGCCGCTGCAATGCCGCGGGGATCCATCCACACCCAGCACATCCAGACCAGCGCCAGGGCAAACACCAGCACGCCAAAGGTGGCGATGACCTTGAGCGCCTTGGCGCCACCGGGCGGCAGTTGGTCGGACACCAAGCCCACCGCAAAGTCCATGCGCAAGCGCGTCATCACCGATGCCCCGACGAAGGTGAGCCACACCATGGTGAACACGGCCGCTTCATCGACCCAGTAAATGGGAATGCCGGAGTAGCGTGTGACGACGTTGAGCAGAATGAGCAACACCAGCAGGCTCATCAAAACCGTGAGTGCGGCGCGTTCTGCGCGCAAGACCGCAGTAGACAAAGCCATAGCCCAGCGCACGGGTGCGTGTGACGCTTCGAGAGAGGAGGAAGGCACGTGGCGGTCAGACATGGGAGGGAGTGCAGACGGGGCTGTGTCGTGCAGGTATTTTTAAGATATGCTGTAAATATATTAGTAAATCAAGCGTGCCCGTATTGGGGGAAACCATTGGTTTCAACGGTTCGTTTGAGACCCGTGCGCCTGCCACTGCACACGGGGCGTCGTGGTCAGCCAGCGAGTTGCACGATGTCCTGGTACATCGCTGCAGGCACGGCAATGCCTTCGGCCTGGCTGCGCTCTCGCGCTGTAAAGCGGCGCTGTGACGGCAGGCGGGCCTGGTCGGAGATGGCGTGCAGCAGGTGTTCCGCCCGTGCGGTCTGGGCGTCTGCGTCGCCACCGCCCAAGGCCAGCGGGTCAAAGGCAAGAATCAACTCGCCGTGGCAGGGCGTGACACCTGCACCATCGTCAAAGGCCAGCGATTCGCGGCTGGTCCAGTCGCCAATCAGGGCGCCCGCCATCAGTTCCACCATGGTCGAGAGCGCCGAACCCTTGTGCCCGCCAAACGCCAGCATGGCGCCGCGCGCCACGGCCACGGGGTCGGTGCTGGGCTGGCCGTCCGCGTCCACGCCGCAGCCCTCGGGCAGTGGTTGGCCCGCACGGCGGTGCAGTTCCAGGTCGCCGCGGGCGATGGCGCTGGTGGCAAAGTCAAAAACATAGGGGGTGGGGCCAGGGCGGGGCCAGCCGAAGGCGATGGGGTTGGTGCCAAAAAGCGGCTTGCTGCCGCCTGCAGGCGCCACCCAGGCGTGGCTGGGCGTGAGGGCCAAGGCCGCCAGGCCGTGTGCGGTGATGGCTTCAATCTCGGGCCACAGGGCCGAGAAGTGAAAGCAATGGCGAATGACGAGCGCGCCCAGGCCGTGGCGTCGCGTGGTTTCCACCAGGGCGGGCAGGCCGCGCTCGAAAGCCAGCGGTGAAAAGCCAAACTGCGCATCGACCTGCACGATGGGGCTCCCGGTGGCGGTGACCGTGGGTTCCACATCGAGGCGTACCTTGCCAGCGCGCACGGCGTCGGCGCAACTGATCAGCCGGTACACCCCGTGCGACTGGCAGGCATCGCGCTGGCCTGCGACGATGACTTTGGCAATGGCTTGCACATGGGCGTCACTCAGGCCCATGCGGACCAGCGCGCGGCGGACGATGTCCGTGAGTTGCGCTTCGGGAACCTGCACCATGGCGGGGGAATCGGCGGAGGTGGATGTCATGTCGGAAGAATGCTTTCGTGAGAAGACGCGCTGCCGGTGTCGGCCAGCGTGGCGATGCGGGCGGGTGAAAGAAGGTGCCGCGCGGGCTGTGGTGTCCAGCCGTACAGCACCTGCGCAGCCGCGCCACAAATGCGGCCCTGGCAGGCGCCCATGCCGCAGCGGGTGTGCAGCTTGGCGTCGATCCAGCTGCTGCGCTGTTGCAGCGCGCCGTGCGCCACATCTTCGCAGCGGCAGACCAGGGTGTCGGCGCGGGGCAGGGTGGCCAGCACCTGTGCGCGCACCGGGAAGTGGCGGTGCAGCGCATCGGCAAACGCATTCCAGCGCGCCAGTGTGCCTTGCAGGACTTGGGCAGCTTCGGTATGGCCTGCCGCAGCATCACCTGCCATGGCGCCTTGCACCAGCGCACGCTCGCTGCCACCAAAGCCGGTGCATTCGCCAGCGGCGTACACACCGGGTAGGGTCGTTTGCATCAAGGCATCGACTTGCAGACCGCCGCGCTCTCCCAGGGAGCAGCCCAGCATCTGCCCCAGATGCGTGTTGGGCACCAGGCCAAAGCCGCAGGCGATGCGATCGCAGCCCAGCTCTTCGGTCATGCTGCCGCGCTGCAGGCGCACGGCTTCCACCTGGGTGCTGCCCAAGGCTTCGAGCACATGGGTGTTGGCACGCAGGCCGGGATGCAGCAGGCGGGTTGCCTGGAGTGCCTTGGCAGGCCAGCGGACAAGCTGCGCCGCAAACACAGCCAGGTCGTGCCAGGGTGTGTGCTCGGCCACGCGCAGCACGTGGGCGCCCGCCTTGCGTGCGGTGGCAGCGGCGGCCAGCAACAAGGGGCCGGTGCCCGCTATGACGATACGCTGGCCGCGCACCTCCACCCCGCCCTTGATCAGTGCCTGCAGGCCCCCTGCGCCGGTGACGCCCGGCAGCGTCCAGCCGGGGAAGGGCAGCAGCAGTTCGCGCGCACCGGTGCAGAGAATGGTGCGGCCCGCATGCTGCGTCCAGCCGCGCGTGGCGTTTTCCAGAATCAGTGCAGGCGCATCGCCTGCGTGGGACCGGTCGCCCAGGCCCACGACGCGGGTGCCGCTCAGCACTTCGATGTTGGCGTGGTGCGCGAGGCCTTCGCGGTACTGGCGTGCCAGCGTAGGCAGTTGCACGCCAGGGCCATCGCGCCAGATTTGCCCGCCGGGCGCGGGGTTGTCGTCCACCACTACGATGCGCATGCCGCTCGGTGCGGCGGCCAGCGCCGCCGCCATGCCGGCGGGGCCCGCGCCAATGATGAGAAGGTCGCAACGCGCCTGGGGTGACGGTGTCATGCGGCACCTCCCGTGTGCGCGGTGCTGGTTGCGATGTGCATGCCGTCTTCACACACCGTCTGGCAGGCCAGGCGTTCGCGGCCATTGACCAATACGCGGCACTCGTGGCACACGCCCATGCCGCACAGCGGTGCGCGCCATTGGCCGCTGACCGACAGGCGCGTGCGCCCCGGCGGGTGCAGCGCGAGGGCGGCGGCCACGCTGCTGCCTGCGGGTATGCGCACCCGCGTCCCACCCACCTGTACTTCGACCATTGCTGTTGTGTTTTTCATGCGGCGTGTTCCTGCACAAACCGGGTCGGTGCGTAGGGCGTCGGGTCGATCGGCGCCGCCGTGCCCAGCATGCTGGACGCGATCAGAGCGGCGGTCGCGGGCGCGGTGGTCACGCCCAGGCCCTCGTGCCCCACCGCCAGCCACAGGTGCTCGCGCTCTGGGTGGCGGCCGATGATGGGCAAGCCATCGGGCGTGGCTGCGCGAAAACCCGTCCAGGTGCGGATGGCGTTGCGCTCGGCCAGCGATGGCACGTATTCGATGGCGCGCCGCAGCATTTTTGCGAGCACGGCGTTGTCCACCGTCGGATCCAGTGTGTCGAACTGGCGCGACGACCCCAGCAGCCACTGGCCCGTGGGGCGCGGCTGCAGGTTGAAGGCGACCGAGGTGCCTTCGGTCTGGTGGGCGTTTTTGACGTAGCCCAGCTCGACCAATTGGTGGCGCACGACGGCGCTGCCCCGGTCCGTGATGGCCAGGTGGCCTTTTTTGGGGCGGATGGGCAGCTCGGGGCAGAACTGTGTGGCGTGGATACCAGCGGCCAGCAACACGGCGCCGCCTTCGCGCACGCTGCCGTCGGTGCACACCACGCGGCGGCCTTCGATGCGCTCGACCTGCAACTGCTCGATCTGTATGGGGGTTGCGGCATGGCCCAGCAACCATTCGGCGGCGTTGGGGGCATAGACCATGCTGTCGCCGCTCACGCGCAGCGCGCCGTGCAGGCCGGGGCGCAGCACGGGTTCCTGCGTTGCAAGTTCGCGGGCGCTGAGCAGTTCGCAGGCGATGCCGTGGGCTTGCAGGCGCGCGCGTTTGTGCTCGGCCTCCTGCATCTCCTCGGCGTCGGCCGCCACCCACAACGTGCCGCAGTGGGTGAAAGCCGTGCTGGGCGCCTCGGCGGCCATGCGCGGCGCCCAGGCGTGCCACTGCGTGAGCGAGGCCTGGCTGAGCGCCAGTTCGGCGGGGTTGTCGTCCATCACCACCAGGTGGCCCATCCCTGCATTGGTGGCGCCGCCCAGGCGGGCGTCGAGCACCAGCACACGCTGGCCTGCATGGGCCAGGGCATGGGCGCAGGCCGCGCCGACGATGCCGGCGCCGATGACGATGACGTCGGGATGCGGCATTTAGAGTTGAATGCCCCAGCCAAACGGGTCGTTCGGCTCGATGAGCAAGGTGGCCTCGGCGCTCAT